>NZ_JBALOP010000044.1:60281-98443 GCF_036962685.1 Bacillus sp. JJ1566
CGCCAAGGGTATTTAATTAGGTGGTGTGTTAAATGTAAGCCCGGCTAATAAAGGGACTTTCTATAAGGATTCCTTATTTTCTAGGTATTTATGAAACGGAAATTGGCTAGGCCAATGATTTCACATCAACTCTGAGGTGAGTAATAATGAAAATGATAAAAGAACGTATGGACGAGAGTATTCTTGTCTGTGTCTATTATGGGCCAAATGGTGAACGTCTGATCCAACGTGGTTGCAAGATTGCAAAAATGCTAGATTGCCCACTTTATATCCTAACCGTTGATCCAAAGCCTTTCGATGATCTTGACCCTGAAAAGGTAAATTACATTACTAGATGGAAAGAACTAGCTGAGCAACATAGTGCGGATGCGTTTATTATTAAAGACAATGAAAAAAGACCAATTTCAAAAGTAATTGCAGATGTTGCGAGAGAAAAAAACATTACCCAAATTATACTCGGTCAAACCGCCCAAAGTCGTTGGGAGCAAATCGCAAAAGGCTCGATTATAAACTCACTATTAAAAGAAATTCCCTTTGTCGACCTTCATATTATTTCAGTTGCACGTTATCTCAAAAATACTGAAGGACAATTTGAAAAAGGTGTTCGTGCATATCTAGTAAAAGAGGATAATGAATATCGTCTTATTTTTAAACATACAAGAGATGTTATCTACGAAGGAATCTTTTTTAAAGAATTCGGCACAGACTTTAATAACGGTATTTTTAAATTTATGAAAGACCAGAAGACTTTACAGGTCCAAGTAAATGATGATATCGTAACTGATTTTACAAATGTAGATATGCATACAAATATAGATGATGATAACTTTTTATAATACCTCCACCTCCATGGTGGGGGTTTTTTAGGTCAAAACAATGTGGGTCACAAAGACGTTGCGCTCTTAGTCTTTGATCCGCGAATAAATTTATAAATTCACATCTACTTTCACTAAATTCTGCTCTTCCTTGTTAATTCCGATATATTTGAATGTCTCTGATGGGGAATGATGGTTATAGATGTCCATTAAGATGGATATCGCAATTCCTTTTAGATAGGCGTGATAACCAAATGTTTTCCGAAGCGTATGCATGCCGACTTTACCAGGAATCCCAACCTCTTTTGCAGCATGATTGATGATCCGATAGGCCTGTTGTCTGGAGATTGGCTGGTTATCCTTTTTTGATTTAAATAAAAAGTCACTGCCTTTATATTCTAGAGTTTCTAAATACTCACTCAGTTCATTCTTTATCATATTGTTTAAATAATAAGCTTTTACTTCCTCGCTTGTTGCATCCTTTACATATAGGAATTCTTTCATTCCCGATTCATCCCACACGTCCTCAACACGTAATGAGAGTAAATCACTTACCTTTATCCCAGTATTTATCCCAAATACAAAAAGCAATAGATCTCTTTGGGACTGCTTTTTTAATACAGCTTTGATGTCATTTATTTTGTTGACGTCCCGAATTGGATCGACAAACTCCATCCGTTTATCCTCCTACTAATGTTACATAACTTAAAAATAACACAGATTAAGTAACCATGACAACAGTTTTGCTTACAAATTCATTGAAGAAAGTTTTCCCTGTTTCTTTACAAATATGATTAAAGCCTGAAATCCCCCCTCAACTTTTATCTCAATAAAGGATTATTTTACTTAATGGAGGGTAAATTATAAAAAATCTTTTTAACATTTATCACCATTATCACTATGGAAAGGGGTTTTATGGTATGGGTAAGTTTGGATGGATTATCATCGGCTTGCTACTTGTACTCGCCATCGGGGCTGGTGTGATTATTTCACAAAACATCGGTGAAGAAGAACAGACCAAGCAAGGCGTTGAAAACCAAGAAAAAGAAAATCAGGTAGACAATGATAAGCATTTCTCAGTACAGCACAAGGACTATCCTGGGAAAATAGCTCCTAAATTTTCAGCGGATGAGTTAACTGCAGCACCGGCAGGAGATTGGATCACGAACGGTGGTAATATTTTTAATGGAAGATACTCTCCGTTAGATAAAATCACTAAATCAAATGTAAAAGGATTAAAAGCTGAATGGGTCACAAGTCTTGGCTCTGGCTATGAGTTCAAATATTCAGGTGAAGCAACGCCGATTGTTTATGATGGGGTTATGTTCACGATTACAGGAGCTAACGATGTTCAAGCCATTGATGCCAAAACGGGTGAATTAATTTGGGAATACCGTCCTGAATTAGCAGCAAACTTAGATACCGTATGCTGCGGCTGGACAAGTCGCGGTGTAGCGTTAGGTGACGGAAAAGTATTTATAGGTGCTTTAGATGCAAGATTAATTGCCTTAGATCAAAAAACAGGCGAGTTTATTTGGGAAGCTACAGTGGAAGATTGGAACAAAGGTTATACCATCACGAGCGCACCTCTTTATTATAATGGGATGGTATATACGGGGATTGCCGGAGGTGAATACGGTATCCGTGGGTTTGTTGCCGCATATGATGCAGACAAGGGCAAAGAGATTTGGAGAACCCACACCATTCCAGGTCCTGATGAAGTTGGACATGACACTTGGCCAAAGGACACCGATGCTTGGAAAAGAGGTGGTGCAGCTGTATGGCAAACACCAGCCATCGATCCTGAATTAGGTCTTATCTATTTCTCTACTGGTAACCCGTCTGCAGACCTTGATGGAAGCACTCGTGAAGGGGATAACTTATTTTCCGATTCCGTTCTAGCATTAGATGCAAAAACGGGCGAATACAAATGGCACTTCCAAGAAGTACACCACGATATTTGGGATATGGATGCTCCTAACCCAGTCGTTTTATTTGATGTTGAAATGGATGGGGCGATGCGAAAAGGAATTGCACAAGCTGGAAAAACGGGCTGGGTCTACATATTGGACAGAACAAACGGGAAGCCGCTAATTGGTATTGAAGAAAAACCCGTTCCTCAGGACGAAAGACAAAAGACAGCCGCAACCCAACCTTTCCCTGTGGGTGATGCATTCGTACCACAAGAAGTAACAGAAGAAGATATCAAAAAGGATTTTCCTGATGACTGGAAAGGCACAATTGGTAAAATCTTCACCCCATTCTGGGACGAATTTGTTACATTAAAACCTGGCCCACAAGGTGGAGCAAACTGGCCACCTTCCGCCTATAACCCAAATACTGAGCTTTTTTACTTATTAGCAAATGATACGTATTTCTCATTCTCACATCATGAAGGTGATGAGGCCAATAATTACAAAGAAGGCGAAGTATGGCTCGGAAGTGTATGGCAGCCAGTAAAAACGGCACCTGGTCGTGGTGTTGTTACAGCAATGGATATTAAAACGAATAAAATTGTTTGGCAGAAACATTGGGATACAATCGCTTATAGTGGGTTATTAACCACAAAAGGAGATCTCTTGTTCGCAGGTCATAATGATGGCCGAGTAATCGCCTTTGATGCAACGAATGGGGACGAATTATGGGAGTTTAAAATGGATGCGGGGGCAAATGCACCTCCAATCACATATGAAATTGATGGGAAACAATATATCTCTATTTTCGCTGCGGGTAACTCACTTGCTGGAACTACCCATGGTGACAAGATTTACACATTCAGTCTAGAAGGTGCCTATACATCGCTAGAAGATATACCTGAAGATAAAATTAATAAATCACCAACAGCAAACGAACCTTCTGCTACCGATAAGAAGCAAGATGCAGAAGAAGGAAATAAATCAACTGCACATGAGGGCGCGGATGTTTATAAAAACAACTGCTTAGCATGTCACGGTGACAATGGTGAAGGTGGTCACAATGGGCCAAAATTAATGAATAGCGACTTTGTTAAAGACACTGATAAATTAATCGAACAGATCAAAAATGGTAGTGCCGGAATGCCTCCATTTAAGGACCAACTTGATGATAATCAAATTAATGCATTAGTTGAGTATTTACAGGGGCTTGGGAAATAATATCTAAGGGAATCGTCATTTGGACGATTCCCCTTTTCTTTTCCAAATAAATTAACTTCCCCTGCACATATTTTTAGAAGATGTACCAATTAGTTCCAATCCAACTACCAAGGTTGTAATGAATCAAATTATTGTAGAATCTGAGTATTTTTTCGGGGTTGCACAGACGACTTTGTATCAGAGATAATTATTAATCGGCCGTTCAATAAATACCAAAAAGGAAGGTTATCTTCTGAAATTAGAAGAAACCTTCCCAATAACATCTCGATACAAGAAACTACTAAACTAGTTCTCTCTGCCAAAACCGATGCCTTTTTACAGCATTGATAAAGTCCTTCGTGAACTGCCCCTTACTGTTTGCCACAACGACACCCGGAGCGTTTTCAATGCGATTCACTTCTAGCCATTTCTCCCCTTCTCCCATTGCGCCAATTGGCTTATAATGTGTGAAGGCTTCGTGAATAAAGTGCGCCGCATCTTTATTAAACGTCTTACTCTTTCTACTTCCTCTTACCATAAGTACCGCATCAAATAGTACCGATTCAGTTGTTAAAAAGGTATGGTCAACCTTAAGCTCGGTACCATCAGACCCTTTAACAACACCTAATTTTTCACTAATGATTTCAGGTTGTAAACCATTCGCTTTCAATTCATCGAGTACATTTTTTACATCTGGACCATTAAAACCATCCGTAAGAATAACGGCAACTTTTCTAGTCATCTGGCTGAATTTTGTATTGAGTTGACTAAGGGCAGGAGAGGACTTTTTTACATTCGATCCTCCACCTTTTGGTGGATTCACACCTAGATAATCAGCTATTTCAGTTGCCAATCCAAGGTTAACATTCGCAAACATATCTACCACCTGCTGCTGAACAGATTTACTCTGAACTTTGCCCAACTCAAATTGAAAAGCATGGAGAATATGTTCTTTTTCAGGCTTACTCATGCTATTCCAAAAAAGAGTCGCTTGTGAAAAGTGGTCCTTAAAGCTCTCACTTCTCGCTTGAATTTTTCGTCCTTCAACCTTTTCTTGGTAATGAGCAAATCCGCCTTCTTCCACGCTTGCAGGTGAAGGTGTATTTCCCGCCAATGAATTTTTGTGATAGCTCACTTTGCCCACATTAATCGTTTGCCGGTGATAGCCATCACGCTGATTATTATGAAATGGACACACCGGGCGGTTAATCGGAATCTCATGGAAGTTAGGTCCACCAAGTCGGATTAACTGGGTATCGGTATAAGAGAATAATCGTCCCTGCAGCAACGGATCATTTGTAAAGTCAATACCTGGCACCACATTTCCCGGATGAAAGGCAACCTGCTCAATTTCCGCAAATGCATTATCCACATTTCGGTTTAACGTCATCTTTCCAATGATGTGTACTGGAACATCTTCCTCTGGCCAAATTTTAGTGGCATCTAAAATATCAAATTCAAATTTAAACTCATCTTCTTCACCAATAATTTGCACACCTAATTCAAACTCAGGGAAATTCCCTTTCTCGATGTTCTCCCATAGGTCTCGGCGGTGGAAGTCAGGGTCCTCTCCAGAAATCTTTTGCGCTTCATCCCACACAAGAGAATGTGCGCCAAGTTTGGATCTCCAATGGAACTTAACAAAATGTGATTTGCCTTCCCCATTTACGAAACGGAAAGTGTGAACTCCGAATCCATCCATCATCCTGAAGCTTCTTGGAATTGCCCGATCTGACATCAGCCACATGATCATATGGGCGGTTTCTTGGTTATTCGCGACAAAATCCCAAAATGTATCGTGGGCAGAGGATGCTTGTGGAATCTCGTTGTTGGGCTCCGGTTTGATTGCATGCACCATATCTGGGAATTTAATCGCATCCTGGATAAAAAAGATCGGTATATTATTACCGACTAAATCATAATTACCTTCTTCCGTGTAAAATTTGGTTGCAAAGCCCCGCACATCTCGAACCGTATCAGCTGAACCTCGTGAGCCTACGACTGTAGAGAATCGAACAAATACCGGTGTTTTTACAGTCGGATCCTGCAGAAACTTTGCTCTCGTGTACTGCTTCATACTCGTGTTGTACACCTGAAATTCACCAAAAGCCGCAAAGCCACGAGCATGAACAACCCGTTCAGGAATTCGTTCATGATCAAAATGCGTCATTTTTTCACGAAAATGAAAGTCCTCCATAATGGTGGGGCCACGAACTCCTGCTTTTAAAGAAAATTCATCATTCGATACCTTTAATCCTTGATTTGTTGTAAGTTTTTTGCCTTTATCATCCACACGGAATTGGTCTAACTGCTTATCCTTGCTGTTTCTGTTCATCTCACGCTCATCACTCAATTTGAAACGCCTCCTCTCTCGTTACATACTATGAAAAGCCGTATTCGGTTATTCTTTATTAAAGTTTCTGTAAAAGGATTTGGCATGGCTTCAATTTCTGAATAAACTCCTATAAAATATGGGCAGAGTTTTTGGCTCTGCCCATTTTAGCTGGATAAAGTGACATATGTTTTTTCGCACATTGAAATTATGCTCAATGATGCTCGTGTTTAGCTTCCTTTTTCGTCTTTTGAACTGTGCCGAATGGGTGGTTTGGTGGCCCGTAAATGGTATACAACTTTAACGGGATGTGACCTGTATTGGTTAAATTATGCCAGGTACCAGCCGGTACGAAAATAGCCGAGTCTTCATTGACCTCGCGCACAAAGTCCAAATGGTTTTTACTATTCCCCATTTGAACAATGCCATGCCCTTGTTCAATACGCAAGAATTGGTCAACATGCGGATGCATCTCCAGCCCAATATCTTCACCAACATGGAGACTCATTAAAGTCACCTGCAAGTGGTCACCAGTCCAAATCGCAGTACGATACGTATTGTTTTGTTTTGTAGCTTCATTAATATTGACTACATATGGCTTTTTCCCATGGTCTCTTAAACTATGTTTTTCTCTTTGATCATAACCCCAATGATTCCATTGATGCATAGGTACATTCATATAATATGGATGATGGTGGTGATGATGGTAATACGGTTGATGGTGGTGATGGTAATATGGATGCACATAAGGTACATAATACATGTCTTCGGGATCCCTCCACAATTTGATAAAATATCCTATGCACAATTGATAGGGAAGGTACCTAAATTTTCGTGGGTCAGAGGGTACCTAAGCCGACTTGACTTGCTACTTTTTTGTAAATAGTGTGATTAGGAAGAACACAACGAAACTCACAAGATACACAATCGAACCCAAAATCAAAAACCGCACCCTATTCTTCCTCATTTCCTTCAACGCCAACTCATCTTCATTCCTCCAAACTCAGGACAATATGTCCCCACGTGATAGCCTTATTTTATAAACGGTGTGTGAACAGACATTGAACTGGTGATTACAAATAGGGGAGAGGATAACATCCATTCTGCCCCTAGAGAGCAAAAAACGACACCCACTTAAGGAAGGACACCTACCTTTCATTTCGCCCCAATAATAACAGGGCATCTTATAATGGAATGCCCTGTTTAAAACCCTAAAAATTTGTCTTACCTTTACATTTTTGCGTAAAAAATAGAGGCAGCTCTATTCTTGAATAGAACGAACCCCTTCCCTACTATCTAGAAAGCACTCGTTTGATTGCTTGGTTCAAAGAATCGATTTTCACTGGTTTTACGGGTGAATCACTTAATTTATATTTTTCTTTTAGGTGTAGGATTCTTGCCACGCTTTCATCGATTCTCTTCTCAGAAATTTCTCCGTTTGCGATTGCATTTTTGATCGCATTTCGGACTTGGACCACTTTGTTATAATCATGTGCGACCATGACAATGTCGCTGCCTGCATTTATGGACTGAACCGCTGCCGCACCAATATCATAGTCATTGGTAATTGCTTTCATGAAAAAGTCATCGGTGATAACCACACCATTAAAACCTAGTTCATTACGCAGAATATCCGTGATAATTTTTTTTGACATGGACGACGGAAAGGTTTTATCAAGAGCCGGAACTAAAATATGGCCAATCATCACCATGTCTGCACCATCATTTACAGCGTCTCGAAATGGGATGAGTTCCAGACTTTCAAGCTCGGCACGCGTTTTATTTACCTTAGGCAACTCTAGATGGGAATCAACTAATGTATCCCCGTGTCCTGGAAAATGCTTGACTGCAGAAACAATTGATTGCGATTGCAGACCTTTCATTGTTTGAATCCCTAGAATACTTACTATCTCCGGATCACTGCTAAAAGAACGGTTCCCAATTACAGGGTTATTCGGGTTACTATTAACGTCAAGTACTGGGGCAAAATTTACATTAAAACCAAATGCATGTAGCTCTTCTCCAAGGACTTTTCCGATTTCAAATGATAGAGTTGGATCATTTATTTTTCCAATATCTAGATTGGTCGGAAAATCAATTAATCCTCCTGGCAGCTTCGAGATTCGTCCGCCCTCTTGATCAACACCCAAAAACAAAGGAATATTTCCTTGATTTGCTTGCTTGATTTTATTCAAATAGGTTACAGTTTGTTTCGGATTTACTAAATTGTCACCATTAAAAATGATACCCCCGATATGGTATTTCGTAACTAAATCATTCATCTTAGAATTCATTTTTGTTCCTGAAATTCCTGCAAATATCATTTGGCCAATTTTTTCGTCTAAGCTTAGTCCTTCATTCTCATCGGCCGTTTTTTGAATTTCTGTTACAACAGAAATATGATGAACAGTCGGATTAGGCTTTTGCTCAGTCGACCTTGGTAAAATCCACTTCAACTGAAAATCGGGATTCACTTGATAGATTAAGATCATTTGGTTCACATTTTCATCTTGATAATACTTAACCTCATCTGGTTCATCCATTATATTTTTTATATCCTCAAAATGAATGGTAGTTAATTCAGAATGGTAAGATCGAATATCGAAAGCAAGCTGATCCTTGATTCCTATTGTCACATCATGGTCTGGATAAACCGCGAAATCTCCAATCGTCGTTTCATCAACTGTTTGTGGTTTACCCCAGTGGCTCTGAATTTCCTCAAATTTCGTCTGTCCGGCTTTAAAAGGAGCATGTGAGACTTGCCCTGTTTTTGCTAATGAAATAATTTCCTCAACCCGCTCAATGGAATGCATTTCGTCAGAAGGCTGCTCCTGGTCTTCCTTTATTTCATCACTTTCATCTTGCTGAACGGATTCCTCACTAGGAGCAGTCTGTTCATTTACTTGACTTTGATCCTTTTTAAAATTGAAATATAGTAGGCCACTCATTAAGACAATGGAAAGTATACCAATCAAACCTATAAGCAATCCCTTTTTGTACATAGGCTACCTCCCCAATTTTTTTCTAATATAAAATTAGACTCCAATTTATCAGAAAACGTTACGTAAGGAACGTTTGAACAATTCTGTCCAACACTCGTATTCTTTCCAAAATCATAAGATCTACTTAATGCAGATTATAGAAAGTCATTATTACCTCGAAATATGGAAATCGGGATCTTTTGAAAAGCTGATGAGAATCGGTATTTACTTGACATGGAATGGGAAAGAGGGACAGGTTCGACGTCCCAAGTACAGTTGTAGGATGGAGGTAGATTCGTGATTTTTTCTATCAATTTAAAAAGTGAAACCTTTTTTTAGATAAATCGTAATACTAATATAGTTTAATTTTTTTGAGGTGCAGCCAATGTATGAATACAAATTTATTAAGTTAGTTGTAAAAGGAATTCTGGAATCTAAGCCTGAGCAAGATTATCATGAGATTATTCATGAACATGCAAAAGATGGATGGAGACTTGTACAGGTACTAACTCCCCCAACCGGCCCTTCAGGTGCTGCAACATATTTCGAACTAATTTTTGAGAAACACGTTTAAAAAGCATGGTCTGAACCATGCCTTTTTCTGTATAATAAACCGAAGTCTCGGACAGGGAACCATTCTAAAATTTCTTCAGATAGACTTTCTCCATTAAGTGCTCCCGGCCTTTTTTTAGTACGATTTTGGCCCGGCGACGTGTAGGCAGGATGTTTTCCCGTAAATTTTTTGCATTGATTTCTTCCCAGATATCGGTTGCTGTTTGGATAGCTTCGTCCTGTGACAAAGTCGTGTAACGGTGGAAATACGACATTGGATTCTGGAAAGCTGTTTTTTGCAGCATCAGAAATCGTTCAATGTACCATTTCTTAATATTCCGCACATCCGCATCAATGTAAATGGAAAAATCGAAAAAGTCACTGACGAATACAGAATGGGATTTGCTGACTTGCAGGACGTTAATCCCTTCCACAATTAAAATATCTGGTTGATTAATCACTTCAACTTTATCTTTCAATACATCATACGTTAAATGGGAGTACAGCGGTGCTTCCACTTTCGGTTTGCCGGATTTCACTTTCATCATAAATTGTATTAATTTTTGAGTATCATAGCTTTCGGGAAACCCTTTTCGACTCATAAGTCCCTTACTTTCTAAGGTCGCATTTGGATATAAGAATCCATCGGTTGTAACTAATCCTACTTTTTTATGGCTATCCCACCGCGATAATAGAGTTTGAAGTACTCTTGCTGCGGTACTCTTGCCAACTGCAACACTTCCCGCAATACCAATAATATATGGAACCTTTTTAGCTTTATAGTCTAAAAAGGAATTGGTTACCCCTTCTAGCTTTTGCGAAGCTTCCACTTTTAAATTAATTAAACGAGTCAATGGTAGATAGATTTCTTCTACTTCTTGAAGTGAAATTTCATCATTTATACCTTTAATGCTCTCAAGCTCTTCGGCAGTCAACAATAACGGAGTTTTATTGCGCAATTCCGCCCACTTGTCTCTATTAAATTCAATATAGTTTGTTAACGGATTCATATTCATTACCTCAAATTTAGATTCACTTCATTTTATCAAATTGTAGTTAGTTTGAGTACCTTTTAAAAAGAATGAGTCGCGTTCGACACCTGCATAATTCTCTTCATTCTATTATTTACAACCTGAATAATTTTACCTAATAACAATGCGATAACTAAAGTACCAAGCCCTACAGGACCTCCTAAAACAAACCCGAGGAAGGCACCTGTAATTTCAATGCCCATTCTCACGCTATTGAAACTCAAGCTGAACCGACTGCTTATCGCCACCATCATTCCATCAATTGGCGTCTTAGGCAAATTCGCCTCCATATAAATGCCAATCCCGATTCCCGCAAACACGAGTCCAATTGCGAAACTGACAACCTGTAGCTCCCAAGACGATGAAAAATCGACATTCCCTAAAACAATATAAAACCAAACATCTACAAAAACACTCCGAATGAAGATTGGAATAACCGATTCAATTCGCAGTCTCGTCTTTTCAAGAATCCAAGTAATCACTGTAAAAGTGGCCTGAGATAAAAAATTGACCATGTTCCAATCGTCAATCCTAACTGATCGGTCAACCCTACAGCCACCGTATCCCATGGTCCTGCCCCGATTAATGAGCGAATAATTAAAGCAATCCCTAGAGCAGTAAGGGCGAGTCCCCCGAAATAAATACCAATGCGTTTTGCCATGTTGCACCTCAATGCGTAAAATTCTAAATAATTATTCAATTATAACACTTTTACAGAAGAAAAATACTGCAAAAAAAAATAGGCTTCTGCCCCCTAAGGACAGATGCCTGTGTTGAAGTTTACTTTCTAAACTCTCTCAATTGCTCATTTAATGTCTTTGTTTGTATATAAATCTGTTGGTAAATTGTAAATAGCTTCTTATATACCTCCACATTTTCCGGAATTGGTTCATATGTTTTGGAGGTTTGAAGGAAAGCACCAGCACAGTTTTTTAATGATGTGAACCAACCACAGCCATATGCCGCAAGCATCGCTGCTCCCATCCCAGGACCTTGTTCGGAAGTTAATTTTTCTATTTTTGCATTAAAAATATCAGCCTGCATTTGCAGCCACGTTTCGTTTTTCGCACCGCCACCGATTGAAATAATGGTGTCAATTGTTTTTCCACTATTTCTAAAGATCTCGATTGATTCGTTTAATGAAAACGTAATGCCTTCAAGGACTGCACGTACAAAATGTTTTCGTTCATGAGCTGCATCCATACCAATGAAGCTACCGCGAATGTTGGAATCAGCATGTGGAGTCCGCTCCCCAACAAGATATGGGGTGAATAAAAGTCCATTGCTACCTGCAGGTACTTCATCGATACCATCTAACAATTGATCAAAGGCTTCTTCTTTTGCAAACGTATCCTTAAACCAGCTTAAGCTATAGCCTGCCGCAAGTGTAACGCCCATCGTATAATACGTATTTTCTTCACCATGATTAAAATAGTGAACCTTACCTTCAAAATCAAGATCGTTCCGATCTTCATATGACAACACAACGCCTGAGGTTCCGATGCTGCAAAGTGTTTTTCCTTCAGATAAAATGCCTGAACCAATGGCACCACAAGCATTATCAGCACCTCCAGCAAACACCTTCGTTTCACTAGAAAGACCAGTCATATCCGCAAATTCAGGTGTAACTGTGCCAACAAGCGCATGGGACTCCACAAGTGGTGGACAGAATTCAGATGTAAGTCCAAAAGTCTCTAATACATCCTGACTCCATTCACGTTTTGCCACATTTAGCATCAATGTTCCAGCTGCATCCGAATACTCCATATGAATAGCACCCGTAATTCGATAGCGTAAATAATCCTTCGGAAGCATGAATACGCTTGAGCGTTCGAACACTTCAGGCTCATTTTCTTTTACCCAAAGGATTTTTGGCAATGTAAAACCTTCTAAAGCAGGGTTTTTTGTGACCTCTAAAAGACGTTCCTTACCAAAAGTCTCATAGATTTCCTCACATTGTTTTGTGGTTCTTGTGTCATTCCATAGAATGGCGTTTCGTAATACCTGGTTTTCTTTATCTAGCAGAACAAGTCCGTGCATTTGTCCGGAAAAACTGATGCCTTCTATGTCTTTGACATCCCCATCAAATTGCTCAATTAGTTCCTTAAGACCCGCTGTTGTTTTTTCAACCCATTCTTCTGGATTTTGTTCACTATAACCTGATTTTTCAATAATGAGAGGATATGATTTTGATACCTCGGCTGCCACTTCCCCTTTTTGATTCACAAGCAAAATCTTTACCGCACTGGTCCCAAGGTCCACACCGACTACATATTTCATCCGTATCATCCTTTTCTATAAAAATGTGCTGGAGTCGCGGACGCCCAGCACATTCCTTAATGTATTAAAGTGTTTCTAATAGATATTGGTTAATTAACGCTTTTAGACGCTCAGTTCTACCTGATGTATTTTTAATTTCTGTTAACTGATGTGCATATGCTTCAAGCTCACGGAAGTTTGTTCTTCCTTCAACGATGTCTAAGCCGATGCCCTTCGTATAACTGCTGTAGCGTTCTTCTATAAAGCCAACAAGTACTTTATCTTCAATTAGTTTATTTGCTACTTTTAAGCCAATTGCAAATGCGTCCATACCTGCAATATGTGCATGGAATAGGTCATCTGTATCAAATGAACCTCTTCTTACCTTCGCATCGAAGTTTAGACCGCCCTTACCAAGTCCACCATTTTTTAGGATTTCATACATTGCTAATGTATTTGTGTATAAATCTGTTGGGAACTCATCCGTATCCCAGCCAAGTAATGTATCCCCTTGGTTTGCATCAACTGAACCAAGCATACCATTAATACGAGCTGTTCTTAATTCATGCTCAAATGTGTGACCAGCAAGTGTCGCATGGTTTGCTTCTATATTAAACTTGAAGTAATCTGTTAAATCATATTTTTGTAAAAATGCTAGGCCAGTTGCTACATCAAAATCATATTGATGTTTTGTTGGCTCTTTTGGTTTTGGCTCGATCAAGAATGGAACATTTAATCCAATTTCCTTTGCATACTCAACTGCCATGTGGAAGAAACGAGCTAAGTTGTCCATTTCAAGTTTCATATCTGTGTTGAGTAGTGTTTCATAACCTTCACGTCCACCCCAGAACACATAGTTTTCAGCACCAAGCTCTTTCGCTACTTCTAAGCCTTTTTTCACTTTTGCTGCAGAATAAGCAAATACATCTGCATTTGGAGAAGTAGCAGCACCATGAGTATAGCGTGGATTTGTAAACATGTTTGCTGTATTCCAAAGTAGCTTAACTTTGCTTGTTTTCATATAATCTTTAATCATCGCTACAATGACATCAAGATTTTCGTTCGTTTCCTTTAATGTGCTTCCTTCTGGTGAAACATCAACATCATGGAAAGCAAAGAATGGAACATTTAATTTTTCAAAAAGCTCAAATGACGCTTCAACGCGTGCTTTTGCTAAATCTAGTCCTTTAAGGTTATCCCATGGACGGAGTGCAGTTCCAACTCCAAAGGGATCTGACCCATTTGCAGTAAATGTGTGCCAGTATGCAACAGAGAAACGAAGAAGCTCCTCCATTGTCTTGCCATTGATTGTTTCTTCTGGATTGTAGTATTTAAATGCAAAAGGATTTGTTGATTTTGCTCCCTCATATTGAATTTTATTAATCGATTCGAAATAAGCCATTGGTGTTCCTCCTAGTGATTTTGTGTAAATGCTTTCAAGACTATTCAAGCTTAAAACCTATAAGCTTCTTATACTAAAATTATAGCACTGGCTACTATGTTTGTCTATACAATAAACTAAGTATCTATAAAAATATTTATTTATTGTGTTTTACACTTATCTAAACTATCCCTCACCCCTTTATTACAACAAGTTTCATGTTCGTATATCCATCATACTAAGTTTGTGGTAAAATAAATACAATACCATATAAGGAGTTTTTTTTCAGTGGGAAAGATGACATGGAACCAACAGGTTGTGAAAAAAAATAATAAGGCACTCGTTTTGCAATTGATTATGGAACAAGAGCCTATCTCACGTGCAGACATCGCTCAAATCTCAGGCTTAAATAAAACTACAGTTTCTACATTAGTAGCTGAATTATTAGACGAAGATCTGATTTTTGAATCTGGTCCAGGGGTTTCAAGTGGTGGACGCCGACCCGTGATTCTGCATTTTAATAAGGATGCTGGATATGCAATTGGGATAGATATCGGTGTAAATTATGTATTATCTGTCCTCACCGATTTAAAAGGAAATATTCTACTAGAAAGAAATCAAAGTGTAATTCGCACTACCTACGCGACAACAATGGGTATTGTTCAAAGTATGATTCAATCATTTATGGATGAAATGCCTAAAAGCACCTACGGAATTGTTGGTATAGGAGTTGGTGTGCCGGGAATCGTGAACAATGAAGGTTACATTCTCCTAGCACCAAACCTCGGATGGAGCAATATCCAGTTAAAAGAAGACCTTGAAAAGCTTTTCAAAGTTCCTGTTATTATTGAAAATGAAGCAAATGCTGGTGCTGTTGGTGAACAACAATTTGGTGTAGGACAAGATCAAGAAAACATCCTTTACATTAGTGCTGGTATTGGTATTGGTGTTGGAATCATCGTAAACAAAGAACTATACAAAGGAAAAAATGGATTCTCCGGTGAAATGGGGCATATGATTATTGATATGAACGGGAAACGCTGCAACTGTGGTAGTCGCGGGTGCTGGGAAGCATATGCATCTGAGCAAGCATTACTCGAAATGGCTGAGGCAAGCATCAGTTCATTGGATGAGCTAATCCAATTAGCAAAAAACGGAGATGATAAAGCGAAAAGTCTGTTTGAAGAGATTGGTCACTATCTCGGACTTGGTATTAACAATATCATTAATACTTTTAACCCGGAGCAAGTTATCATCGGAAACCGATTAGCACAAGCTAAAGTTTGGATTGAAGCACCAATCTTGAATACAATCGAAAAACACACACTTGGATTCCACCAAAACGACCTACAGCTCGACTTCTCAAAACTTGGAAAATACTCAACGTCCTTAGGTATCACAGCTTTCATAGTCGATAACTTTATCAATGGATAGAGAAATAGGTACGTACCAACATGTAATTTTAGTTTCCACAATCCTAAATTAAATGGTTAATTATAATTGTAGTGCAAATCAAAAAAGGCAACTCTTCTGTGAGCTGCTTTTTTTATCTTATTTACAGGTAAGTTTATTCACATGCAATCTATGGTCGAACTGCAGTACCGTCTGGTAGCCTAGCCATCATCCATTCAGGCAACGAATTGTTACATTCGTATTTAGCAGCCAACTGTTCATTTATGTCAATTCCCAATCCAGGTTTATCGTTCGGATATAAATACCCATTTCTCACTTCAGGGCAGCCTGGAAATAACTCTTGTGTTGCCTCATTAAAGAAACTAAACTCTTGAACGCCAAAGTTGTGACTGCTAATATCTAAATGTAGATTTGCTGCATGTCCAACTGGGGAAACATCCTTTGGCCCATGCCATGCTGTACGAATGCCAAATGCTTCACAGGTGGACACAATTTTTTTCGAAGGTGTAATTCCACCAATTTGGCTAGTATGTATTCGAATAAAATCGATTAACCTATCTTTTATAAGATTCATCCACTCATTAGGGTTATTAAACAATTCTCCAACTGCAATTGGAATAGATGTGTGCTGGCGCATCATTTTAAACCAATCTACTTGTTCAGGTGGAAGGGCATCCTCCAAAAAGAACAATTTGAATTTTTCCAGCTCTTTAGCAAATGTAATTGCATCAATTGGTGTAAGTCTTTCATGGATATCATGCAGTAATTCAACTTCGAAACCTAACGTTGACCGTAAATGTTCAAATAGTTCTATTGTTTTTCTCATATATGCCTTTGGATCGAAATATGAGCCTTCAAGTGCATTTTCGGGTTTTATGACTTGATGTTTTTCTCCACCATAGTCTCCAAGTTGTGCTCTGACATAACGGAATCCCCTCTCCATGAAGGCACTTACATTTTCAGCAACCTCCTCTTTATCTCTTCCATCAGCATGAACATACACATGGGCGGCTTCTCGTACTTTCCCCCCAAGTAATTGGTACAAGGGCATTCCCGCTAATTTCCCTTTAATATCCCAAAGAGCCATATCCACACCAGAAATAGCATTGTTCATAATTGGCCCATTTCGCCAATAAGCACTTACCATTGCAGATTGCCATATATCCTCAATACGATGAACATCTTTTCCGATTAAAAATGGTTTTAAGTAATCTTCAATTGCTGAATACACTGTTAAATGTCTCTGTGTAAAAGTTGCACACCCCAGGCCATACAAACCTGGCTCTGAAGTTTGAATTTTCACAACTACTAGGTTCGCTCCATCAGGTGCTGTTAATATTGTCTTTACATCACGGATAGTGATCATGTTTGTTCCCTCCCATTAGAGTAAACTTAGAGCCGTAATCTCTCGTTTAAGATTACGGCTCTTATGTTTCATTAAATTTATTCTCAGATTTCAAACTGTTTTATTCATTTATTGACTGAAAATTTTATATCTTTGTTAATGTTAGTTGTTTTAACTTCTTTACTCTCTGCTTTTACAATGATTTTTCCTAATTCATTACTGTTAGGTGCATAGTAATCACAAGCATACTCTTCTGCTTCACCAATGACTTTAAGTTCGACGTTCTCCCAATCTATTTGACTTGTGCTTTGGGCAATCTGAGCATGTGGAATAACCGCTCCTTGTTTTGCAAACACAAGAACTGGAAGTTCTTTGGCTTCGATTGTATGCCACTTATTTCCCTCATATACTTCTTGTGTTTGATAATCTACCCACACACCTTCAGGTAAGTATACTTTTCTTACTCTACTTTCTTCAAATAAAGGCGCTACTAATAAATCAGACCCAAACATATATTGATCTTCAATGTACCAAGTAGTTGGATCATTATTAAATTCAAAGAATAAGGTACGGAGCATTGGCCATCCATTAGCAGAAGAAATATAAGCTTGCGAATAGATATATGGCATTAATGAATACTTCAAATTTGCACTTTTTCTATATAATTCAACAAATTCTTCATCATATTCCCATGGTTCCTTAGGAGGTTGGCCGTGAGCCCTACTATGAGACGTTAGCATACCGAATCCTAACCATCTTGAATAGAGATCTTTCGGGCTTTCTTGCGTAAATCCACCCATATCGTGGCTCCAATACGTAAACCCACTTAACCCTAGGGATAGACCGGCACGTAAGCTTGCTGCCATTCCGCTGTCTGTTATTTCCGCGTCTCCGCCCCAATGGATTGGATATCTTTGGCTTCCTGCCCATGCACTTCGAGCCCAAATGATATGCTCGTCATGGACTTCCTTCGTTATTTCCGAAACGGCCTTATTGTATCTTAATGGATATAGATTATGCTCGTACAATCCACTAGTTTGGTTTGAATAAACTCCTTCAAACGGAGCTCCTTCTCCAAAGTCTGCTTTAATTGCAGCAACACCCATATTTAGTAGGTTTGCAATCTTTTCTTTATACCAATTAACCGCATCTTTATTTGTAAAGTCTAGTACAGCATCCTCAGTTGGTAATCCCCCATGTAGGCTTTTGATTGCGTATCCATTCTCTACAATTTCATTGTATAATTCATTTTCTGGAGTGAAATAAGGCAATTGCCATAATGAAACTTTAAAACCTTGCTCATCCAAATCCTTAATCATTTTTGCTGGATTATCAAATCTTGTTTCGGAAAATTTATAGTTACATTTCCAATCTTCCTCAAACCATCCTGTATCTAAATGAATAACATCTGCAGGGATTTGATATTCTCTTAGTTTATTTGCAACATCTCGAGTTTCTTCTTCAGAGAAATAAGAGATTCGGCTCATCCACAATCCAAATGACCAAAGTGGTGGCATTGGTGATTTACCGGTAATCGAAGTATACTCACTTAGCACCTTCTTAGGCTCTCCAATAAAATAGAAGAAGTCGAATTCTTCATCGCCTGAATAAATCACACAGTTGCTATCATATGTCTCACCAAAATCAAATGTTAACGGGGTAGATGTGTGTACGAACATTCCATACCCGTTGCTACTCATATAAAAAGGAATCGGTTTATACATGTTTTTGCTGAGGGTCCCCATTGCATCCATTGTGTATAGATCTATTGATTGTCCCCTTTTATTTAATCTTGTAAATGATTCACCTGTTCCAAAGATTTTTTCATCAGGTGACAAGGTGAAGCTTGCAGCCATAATATTACGTCTGTCAGTAAGCTTATTCACATATGAAAATGGAATTGGTGTATCATTTTTTAAAGAAGTAGTATCTTTAATATTTTGTGTGGAAGTTAATACTTTTCCGTCCTTATCCTTGAAAATTAGTTTCCAAGGTGAAAAGTGGATTTCTACTGAACCCTCTGGACTTTTATAAATGACGCCATCCTCAATTTGTTGGCTTTCCCATCCACATTCTGCTGGATCTTTTGGTGCTACATTGTCAACCAGCATAATTGATTGTTTTTCAGTCAATTCCGTTTCTCTTGTAGAGATGCGGAATCTTACTGTGTTTTCGGAATAAAAGTACAACTTGAAGCTTGCCTCAGGTTCAATTACATACGCCTTTGGGAAAATCCAATTTTTTTCTTGCTTTTCAAAAGGAATTTCAATTTGGTTAAAGGAAAATCTTCTTTTCCGATTATGGGCTTCCCATTTGATTTTTCCTTCTCCCTTTGCTGTATCAAAAGTCGTTACTTTCATTCCCATATGATAGAGGTTTTCAATATTCGTAAACTCTTGCTTATAATCAACCGGTTGATTTAAATATTTTGTCATTTCATTCTTCCTTCCTTATTCTTTAACGGAGCCACTCGTTAATCCCTTTACAAGGTCCTTTTGTAATACTAAGAACAAGATAACAACTGGAATTGTTACAATTGTTGAATATGCCATGATGCTGTCATATTGAACACCATATCGTCCAATCGCATTGTATATTCCTGCTGTTAATGGCCACATTGATTGGTCACGAATAAAGGTTAAACTCGCAACTAAGTCCCCCCACGCAAATAAGAACGAAATTGCGCCACAAACCATAATCCCAGGTCTAACTGTTGGAATGATGATTCTTATGAAAGCTGTGAACTGATTGCATCCATCAATTAATGCGGCTTCTTCCAATGCCTTTGGGGCAGATAGGAAATAGGAACGTAATAGTAATATGGAGAAGGCGATTCCTCCAGTAGAGTTCAGTAATATAGGACCCAGGTACGTATTTAAAATGCCTAGATTATTAAATAAAATAAACAAAGGTGCCAAAACAACGGTCGCTGGAATCATTTGCGTTAGTAAAATAAATAGTAAAATATGTTTAGTTAGTTTCATTTTAAACCTTGCCATTGCATAGGCGGCCGGAACTGAAACAATTAAAACAATGAGCATTGATGTAAATGCAATAATAACACTATTGATTAACATTTGTATCAAGTCAGATCCTGACTGTCCGAGATAGGAACCAAATTGAATATTCTCAGGAAAAAATGTAGGTGGAATTTGAAATATTTCCTTTTGACTCTTTACTGAAGTAATAAACATCCAATATAAAGGAAATAGATATATAGCAACAAACAAAATCCCGATGATGCTTAAAACGATGTTTTTTCGTTTCGTCGTCATTCTATCACCTCATCACTACGGGTCATCTTAATATAAATTAAACTAATGATTAATAATGCAAAGAGCAATACATTTGCTACTGCAGAACCCAATCCAAAATTGAAATGACCAAATGAGTATCTATACGATAAGGTAGAAAGTACTTCAGTAGAGTTTGCTGGTCCTCCACCTGTCATAACATAGATTAAATCGAACACTTTGAATGTATAGATAAAACCAAGCATTGCTACGATTAAAAGGACAGGTCTCAACAGTGGAATCGTAATGTGAATCAATCGTTGTAACCATGTTGCTCCATCAATTGCGGCACTTTCATAGATTTCTTTCGGGAGGCTTGTAATACCTGTTGAAATTAATAACATGTTAAATGGAATTCCTACCCAAACGTTTGCTAAAATAACAGCCCATATCGCTCTTGTTGGTTCACTTAGCCATGCAATCGGTGTATCAATCAAACCAAGCATCATAGGAATTGCATTTAATAAACCAACACTTTCACTAAATAAGAATTCAAATAAGATACCTACTACTGTCGCTGGTAAAATCCATGCAACCATTGTTAATCCTCTAAGAAGTGGTGCTAACTTAAAATCAAGACTAAAAAATAGCGCTAAAGCAAAACCGATGACAAACTGTAAAATGATACTAATGATTGTAAAGAAAAGTGTATTTAGGAATGCATCCCTAAATAAAGAATCGGAAAAAATGGCAGTGTAGTTATCAAAACCGATAAATGGTTTTTCACTGGAGCCAAGATTACTTAAATTTACATCTTGAAAACTTAAGACGATGTTATAAATAATTGGATACCCAATCAAAACGATCAAAATAATGATTGCCGGTAATAAATAGTAATATCCAACGTTAAATTTTCTCTTTTTCATGTTAGATAATCCCTACTTTCTATGCGTTTCTCCCTTTCACAAGAGAGAAACGCCGGTGTAAACTATTACTTAATGATTTCATTCACTTCTTTTGCTGCCTGTTTAGTTGCTTCTTTAGGGTCTAAAACTCCAGTAAAAGATTTATGAACATTACTTTGAATGGCCTCGGCAATTTTATTCCAGTCTGGATGCGGACCACGTGGTTTCGCTACAGAAACTCCCTCATCAAAGACACTTAAAAATTCATCGTCTTTCCAATGACTATTTTGTTCAGATACATCTTTTCTTGGTGAAAATTGACCAGCAGACACAGTAAGCTTTTCATTTTGTTCAAATTCAGAAATCCATTTTAAGAATTCCCAAGCCTCCTCTTCATCAGAACCAGCCGTAATCGCTAAGTTTTCTCCGCCAAGTACTGAAGAGAATTCCTTATCCTTCGGTAATAAAGCAACACCAAAATTTAAATCAGGAGAATTCTGAGTTAAATCTGGTAAAAACCACGGACCATTCACCATCATAGCTACGTTCCCTGAAACAAATTGAGTCTTCACATCACCTTGACCCCAGTTTACTACTTCCTTACTCATATAACCCTTATCAATTAAACCAGTTAAGAATTCCATTGCTTTAGATGCTTCTGGATTTTCTAAATCATCGAAATTAGATCCTGCTGACATTAAAAACGGCATGAAATGGAATACTCCTTCTGGTCCACTTGTTCCAGCAAGCGCAAATCCATACGTATTTCCTTGAGTTAATTTAGCCGCTGCCGCTTCCAACTCTTCCCATGTTTCGGGAACTTTTTCAATGTTAGCCTGTTCAAATAAATCCTTGTTATAGTAGAGTGCTAACGCATTACTTGTAAAAGGAATCCCGTAATTTTTGCCATCATAAATTGTAGAAGCCCAAGGACCTTCTTTATAACTTTCTTCTTGGCCCCACTCTTTAATTTTATCGGTTAGATCCGCAAGCACACCCATTGAGGCGAATTGTGCATGTTCTGGGTTATCAATCATCATAATATCTGGTAAGCTTTTACCTGCTACAGCAATTGAAACTTGTTGTGAATAGTCTCCATGTGGAATGAACTCAACTTTTACATTAGTTGTTTCACTATTCGAATTAAACTCCTCAATCATTTCAACAAGTGTTTTACCACTTGATTCATCAGGTGAGAAATAGGACCACAGCGTTACTTCAACTTTTTTACCAGCACTTGAATTACCGTCAGAATCTGTTTCCGTACCTGAACCACAGGCAGCAAGTACTAACATTGCTATTAACAGTATAGATAAAATCTGCATTCTTTTTTTCATTTTTAATCCCCCTGAAAGTTTTTAGGAAAAAGAAATATTCAAAAAACTAAAGCTAGACCTATCGATTATCTGACAACACCCCCTTAAACATTTTCAGCTTTTTCTGTTTAACGAACCCTTATTTCTATTAAGAATCAAAAGGTTGAAACTCTTTTGGCAATAAAATAATAGTTACCTAACTACTTTCCAAAAACATTTACAAGTAAGTATACATTTAAACAAACCATCATCAAATCACAGCGTTTTCATTTTAAAAAATTCAAGACCCTACCAAACTAGCATGACGATTTTATGAATATAAGTGGAAACGTTTTCTTGTAAAGTAAATGAAAAAATCTTTTATTATCTTTTAAAAAGGAAAATTTAAAGGCAACTAATTTAAACTAGTAACTTTATGATTTTATAATAGCACTTCAAACTTAGTTTGTCTATCATTCAAACTAAGTTTAACTAAATTGTCAATTTCATATAATTTTTTTAGATAATCTCACTCAGTAATGAGTTTTTTTGAAATATAATTATGATTTCCATTTTATATTTTCTTGACTTTTAGCAGAGGATTTTGACATGTTCTTTTTTGTATATTAATTTGACATCACGTGTTCCTCGTATGGTTTGGATAAGTAGCTAAAATCGCTTTTAATGCTTCTTCTAACCTACTTCTTGGCGTTGCTATGTTAAGACGGATAAAGCCTTTCCCTTCAATACCAAATGAACTACCAAGAGAAACTGCTACTTTTGCCTTTTTAAAAAACCACTGTTTTAACATATCATCATTTAATCCTGTTTCTCTACAGTCAATCCACATCAGATAGGTTCCATCAGCCTGTATAACTTTTAGTTCCGGGAGGTTGTCGTGAATAAATTCCCTTGTAAACCGATAGTTTTCCAATATATAATGTTTTAACTGTTCTAACCATTCTTCACCATATAGATAAGCTGTTTCAAGAGCAGGAACAGCAAAGAAGGAGGGATTATGAATACCAGATTGTCTTAAACTTTTTTTAAAACTGGCTCTTAAAACTGGATCCGGAATTATAATATTTGAAACTTCTAAACCTGGTAAATTAAACGTTTTAGCAGGTGATGTACAAATTACCATATTATGATAGTTAGTCGGAATTTTTCCAATGGGAATATGTTTCTTCTTATAAGTAAAGTCAGCATGTACCTCATCTGCAATTAATAGCACCCGATACATCTCGCATAAATCCACTATTTTACTTAATTCTTCTACTTCCCAAACCCGACCAACTGGGTTGTGAGGTGAACATAAAATGAAAGCTTTTGCCCCTGCAGAAAATGAATATTCGAGGTCTTCAAAGTCCATTTGATAGCGATTATTTATATATGCCAAAGGATTAGTTACCACTTCTCTTTCGTTTAGTTCAATTGCATTTTTCAAAGGGCTATAAAGAGGTGTTTGAATAACAATTTTATCCCCTTTTTTTGTATTGTTCTGTATAAGGAGCGATACTGCTTGAATAATTCGTGGACAAAATACAATCCAGTCCTTGGAAATCTCCCAATCATAACGTTTCTTCATCCATGTTTTGACTGCGTTATTATAATGGTCAGTTATGTTTGTGTAACCGTAGATTCCATGATTCGCAAATTCTACTAATTTATTGACAATTTCTGGTGAACTCCTAAAATCCATGTCAGCAACCGATAAAGTAATGATTTCATCAGACCCTATTTCTTCAAAAGCTTCCAACAACTTAGCAGCATTCGTACATTTGCGATCTATAATTTGATTAAACATAAAATAACCTCCTTTAATAGTTAATCTGAACGATATGTTAGGATAGTAAAATAATAAAATACCCGATTTGAAACAATTATAATCCTTACCCACTCCAAAAATTGAAATTGATACAGAATACCATTTTTTATTCCCTCTACAAATTGAAGTCTCTTCTTTGTTTATTCAATAAACCAAGATTAATAATAATAGGAAGCGGTGTCAATCTCTTTTTTATTCTTTTACAAAACCCCTTTATTGAGTTTTTAATGTTGTCATATTAGACTCACGCGGAAATGCAATAATTCCGCTAGTTTTTGTTATAGTTACATGCCCCGTCTCTTTGTAACATAATTTAAATCCTTTATTTCCCTAAAATTTTTTCGTCACTTTTACCTATTCCCTAACTTTTCCACCCATCTAGTTTAAAATAAAAGATAAGTTTCCTAGTTTTCTAAAATATTAAGAAATTCTTAAGACTTTTTGATAGGGAATGTTAAGATTTACTGGTTACTATAGAACTATTAAAGCGGATTAGAAGGTTGGGTGGGAGATGGAGCATTATTTTGTGCTAGTTGTTGATGATGAAAAAGAGATTCGGGATGCAATTGAGATTTACTTAAAAAATGAAGGAATCACAGTGTTGAAGGCCAAAGATGGGATCGAGGCATTGGAGATGTTACACGAGAACCAGGTTCACCTAATTATTTTGGATGTGATGATGCCAAGGCTTGATGGGATTTCAGCAACTTTTAAAATCCGTGAAACCGAAAATATTCCCATCATCATTTTAAGTGCCAAAAGTGAAGATACGGATAAAATTCTTGGGTTACAGGTTGGTGCAGATGATTATGTAACAAAACCGTTCAATCCAATGGAGCTTGTAGCTCGAGTGAAATCTCAGCTAAGGCGATATGTCACTTTTGGTACTTATGAAGGCGCCAAAAAAGTCATTGACCTAAAGGGGTTGACACTTGATCCAGTAGCAAAAGAAGTAGCCGTCCACGGAGAACCCGTGAAACTCACCCCAATCGAATATAAAATCGTTGAATTGCTTATGACAAATGCCGGTCGAGTTTTTTCTATCACCGAAATCTATGAACGAGTTTGGAAAGAGCCAAGCTATAACGCTGAAAATACGGTTGCTGTCCATATCCGGAAAATCCGTGAAAAAATTGAAATTGATGCGAAAAATCCAAGATATTTAAAGGTGGTATGGGGCATTGGCTACAAAATGGAAAGGTAAAATTACGATTGGTTTCATAGTTCTATTGTATACATTTGGTTTTAGCGGTCTCTTATCCGTAATCGCCAATGGCAGTGATTATTTCTACAAAGATTATTTTAGCACCCCTTATTTTACAGATGAACTCGGCCAGTTCGCCGGTTATATCAGTATGTTTGAGTTGTATGATAAGACATTGGAAGAAACAAAAGAATCGATAACCGTGACGGAAGATGAAATAAATGAACACCGCTATCGCTATGGCGATTTGCCACAACAGATTGAAAACATTAACTTACAATATGAAGAACGAATTCAGGATGCGCTGAACGCGAATTATCAAGATGTAGCCAATACATATATATCTGAACGAGATAAGAAAATCGAAGACATTACGAAAAATTTTAAAAGCGATGACTATGTAAAAAACAAGATTATTAAGGAAAAAGAAATAAGCATCGAAGAATTTTATAAAGCTAAAGAAGGGTACAAATCTCAATACGAAACCTACAAAAAAGGGTTCCTCTATTATTTCACTAACCCTTCAACAGGAAAAATACATACGAATATTAAGCGCACAAATGATGATTCTGTTGAAACAGCTATGAACGAGGAAAGCGCCTATTTTCTTACGAATTACACGATCACAAGAGAGCATTTTGTTCACTTTGGACCCTTCTATAAAACGGAAATGCTAGATTCAATCATTCCCGAAAATATCGGAACTCTCGAAGGAAAAATTGCTGTACCAAAATCTCTTGCACCTTCTAGTCCTTTGATGATTCAATATAACACATACAAACAAAGCCAATTGATTTTACTAGTGACTGCATTAGCAAGCATTCTATCATTTATTATTTGCTATGTCCTTGGTAAAAAAGTACAAGCTGTTCCGGCAGAAATTGAAAAGTGGAGACCTTTTTACAATAAGCTTCCGATTGATTCACGGGTGATCTTTTTTATTCTAACATGTATAGTTTCGGCATTTTGTATATTTTTTGCTGTGAATGAGTTCCATTACATTCTAAACACTCTTAATCTTTATCGTGCAGTTGAGCCAAGTATAATTCTCGTGATAGGATCGTGTTTTGTTGGCCTTTCTTATCTTCAAGGAAAATATCTCATTCCTGAATTGAAGGATTGGCAAAACGTAAAAACAGAATGGGAAAACGGCCTTGTTAGCAAAGCAGAAAAAGGGGTTATCGTCCTTTTTCAAAAGGGAAAGCAAAATCTAAAAGAGGCCTTCTTAAACCAAAGTACAGGAACACAGTTTTTTATAGTTCTAATCATTGTCTTTAGTTTAGGTTTTGGGGTTGTTTTAGTTTTTATAAATCCCATGTTTATTCTTTTTTATATGTTGATCCTAGGGGTTGTGGGAATTCCACTCCTCATTGCCCTGATAAAAAAGGTTGGATATTTTAATAAAATTTTGGAGAAGACCGATGAGTTAGCAGCTGGAAAATTAGGCGAGGACCTTCCTGTCAGTGGGAAATCCGTATTCGCTACTCTAGCAGAAAATATTAATCTGTTAAAGCACGGCGTAAAAACTTCTCAAAATGAACAAGCAAAAAGTGAACGGTTAAAGACAGAGCTCATTACGAATGTTAGTCATGACCTTCGAACACCATTGACCTCGATTATTACGTATACGGAGTTATTGAAAACTCAAAATCTTTCTGACGAGGATCGCTCAGCCTATCTTGAAATTATTGACCGCAAGTCAAAACGATTAAAAGTGCTCATTGATGATTTATTTGAAGTATCAAAAATGGCTATTGGAAATATCGAGTTGCATTTAGAAAAGGTTGATCTTGTCCAACTTCTACAACAGGCGCTTGCTGAACATGATGATACGATTAACGCTACCAGCCTGCAATTCCGAGTGACGCACAGCGAGAAACCACTCTACACACTGGTGGACGGACAAAAAATGTGGCGTGTATTTGATAACTTAATAGGAAATATCATTAAATATTCACTCGATCATTCACGGGTCTATATTTCAACGAACACAATTGAAAATCAAGCTATCATTACGTTTAAAAATGTATCTAAATATGAATTAAGCGAAAAGAGCGACGAGCTTTTCGAACGTTTCAAACGCGGCGACACATCGCGTCACACGGACGGATCCGGACTGGGGCTCGCCATTGCCCAATCCATCATTGACCTTCACCATGGAAATCTCGAAATCAAAACAGACGGCGACCTGTTCAAAGTTACCATCACATTGTCATTGATGTAATGGAACGAAAGGGACAGGTCCCTCCGTCCCCAAAAAATACCCCCTCCGCATTTGGCGAGGGGGTATTTTCTAATTATATATTAATACACGTCACGTAGGTAACGACCTTCTGTTTTCAAGTCTTTTAGATAGCTTTCCGCAGCTTCGCGGTCCATTCCACCCTCTTGCTCAATAATAGTTAGCAGGGCTTCATTTACGTCTTTTGCCATATGGTCTTTATCTCCACACACGTAGAAATAAGCACCATTGTCAATCCACTCGAACAATTCTTTGCTGTGCTCAAGCATCTTATGCTGTACATATATTTTTTGGTCTGTATCCCGAGAGAATGCAGCATCAATTTTTGTTAAAACTCCGTCTTGTTGGTATTTTTCCAATTCTTCTTGATACAAGAAGTCAGTAGCCTTATGCTGGTCACCGAAGAATAACCAAGAACGACCTGTAGCTTTATTACTTGCAAGTTCCTCGATAAATGAACGGAATGGTGCAATTCCTGTTCCAGGTCCCACCATAATTACATCTTTATCTAGTGTTTCAGGTAAATGGAAGTGTTTATTTACTTGCACGAATACTGGAAGTGTATCACCTTCCTGAGTGCGCTCCGCACATTGTACAGAACAAACCCCTTTGCGTTCACGTCCGTGCGTCGTATAACGAACTGCACCGATTGTTAAATGAACTTCATCAGGGTGTGCAGCTAAACTACTTGCAATCGAATAGAGTCTTGGTACCATTTTTCGTAATAAAGCAACGATTTCTTGCGCCGATACCTTCCATGGGCCAAAATCACGTAGCATATCAAGTAGGTCGCGACCATCGATGTATTCTTTAAGCGCTACTGCATCTTCCACAAGCTTTTGAAGATCCTCGTTATCTGTGAATGCTGCTGCACTTTGCAAAATCTTCCTTGAAAGCATTGTAATATCAAGGTACGTTTCCAATGCTTCTTTAAGTGGCATTGACTCCCCTTGACGTCCAACTGTGACAACCTCTTCAGCATCCCACTTCATTTCATTAAGTAGAGCTTCTACTAATTCTGGATCATTGGAAGGAGCGATTCCAAGGGTGTCACCAGGAATATACGAAAACCCAGAACCTTCTAACGATAATTCAATATGTCTTGTTTCTTTACTTGAACCTTCGCCATTTAAGTTAATGTTTTTAAGAACTTTTGCCGGAAATGGATTTGTTCTTGAATATGTTGTAGGAACTGGCTTTTTCGGATTTTTTTCATCATCTATAGTTCGTTGCATTTTCTAAAAACCTCCAACAGTTATATATATAGTTAGAATAACACATGTACAAGTTATCTGGCGTGTATTTTCTCACATCAACGCTATTTATTATCATTTTACGGTTTAAAAAGTCTCATCCCAATTATAAATGTATCCCAAGTAAAATTATAGACATTTGCATTCAATCATACAAACGAAAATAATGGATTTGTTTTTTCCGTAATTGGGTTGTTTTTTATCCCTAAATATTTTCTCTGAATATGGTAAAATAGGAAAAAACTAATAGTTTCGGAGCTGATTGAATGACTGTAGCAATTGTTGAGATTGGCAATTTACAAAAAAGTTATGGTAGCAAGCCCGTCCTTCAAGGGGTTTCATTTAAAGTAAATAAAGGGGAAATCATTGGGTATATCGGACCAAACGGTGCTGGTAAAAGCACGACGGTTAAAATTATTCTCGGGATTGAGGAGGACTTCCAAGGTGATGTAAAGATTTTCGGCCAAAGTATTTTTGACGGCAATATGGAATACAAACAGAAGATTGGGTATGTCCCAGAGGTTGCCGATGTCTATGACAGTCTAACCGGCCAAGAATATCTTACTTTCATTGGCGAACTATATGGTCTTGACTATGATTTAGCTGATTATAAGGCGCAAAACCTAATGGAGCTGTTTGGTATTGGCGAGGTGTATCATTCCCGAATTGCTTCCTATTCAAAAGGAATGCGTCAAAAGATCTTGATCATTTCAAGCTTATTACATAATCCAGAACTACTCTTTTTTGATGAACCCATAAACGGACTTGATGCAAACAGTGTGATGATTTTTAAGGAAATTATGTCACAGCTGGCACAGCAGGGTAAAACCATTTTTTATTCGTCACATATCATGGATGTCGTTGAAAAAATAAGCAGCCGGATCATCCTTCTTCATGGCGGCAGGATTGCTGCAGATGGCACATTTGAGGAATTAAAAGTACAAAATAAGGAAGGGTCTTTGGAGGGGATTTTTAACCAATTGACTGGCTTCAACGAGCATACGGAGATTGCTTCACGTTTTGTTTCGATTGTTGGTGAGGTGTAATATGCAGGACTTTCCTTCTTTAAAGGTGTTGGATCGTTTTGAAAAAGTCTTTAATCGGTTTGGTATTGATTATAGAGTAATGAGAAAGATTCTGCAGGCGAAACTGATAATGGACAGACGCCGAGTACCAACAATTTTCTCGCAAAATAACAAAAAGGATAAAAAAGATAAAAATCATTATCTTTTATCCTTGTGGATTTACGTGTTGTTCGGTCTCTTTTTAATTCCTTTTACCATTATGGGAGACAATTACCTTTTTCAAATGAGCCTTGTTTTTGGAATGATTGTCTTTTTCTTAATGACCTCGATGATTTCTGATTTTTCGTCTGTGCTCCTTGATATTCGTGACAGTAATATTCTTTATTCTAAACCAATTGATCGAAAAACAATCAGTGCGGCAAAACTAACCCATATTGTGATTTATCTTTCCTTGCTGACCATTGCCTTGGCTGGACCTTCGATCATTGCAGGACTTATTAAGCATGGCATTGTATTTTTCCTAGTAGTGCTAGTAAATGTAGTTTTGCTAGATTTATTGATTGTTGCTTTGACAGCGTTAATTTATTTAATGATTCTTCGAATTTTTGATGGTGAAAAGTTAAAGGATATTATCAATTATGTTCAAATCGGCTTGTCCTTTTCGATTATGATTGGCTACCAACTCCTCATTCGATCATTTGAGTTTGTTGATTACTCGGTTAGCCTTGAGCCGGCTTGGTGGCATATCTTTGTCTTTCCAATTTGGTATGGGGTTATTGTCGAACTGGCAATGAACGGTGGCTCCCACCCCTTCTTTCTTTTACTGGCAGGGCTAGGGATCATCGTTCCGTTTGTTTCGATTTGGCTCTATGCTCGGTTGACACCTACATTTGAGAGAAATCTTCAAAAGCTTTCTCAACACAATAAGGGAAGAAAGAAAAAACGTCTTAAGATTGGAGATTCTTTTAGAAGATTCATTTGTCCAACAAAGGAGGAAAGAGTGTTCTATCAGTTTTCAAGTCTTATGCTAAAAAACGAAAGGGAATTTAAGTTAAAGGTCTATCCTTCACTTGGCTTTTCTATCGTTATACCATTCATTTTCTTGTTTACATTTATGGATGATTTCAGTTGGGAATCATTTAATCTCATTAGAGAAGGCAAGTCATATTTGAACATTTATTTTAGCTTGTTGCTGATACCAACCGCAATCGTCACGCTTAAATTCTCAGGAACACATAAAGGGGCTTGGGTTTATAAACTTTCACCTTTAAAAAGCCTTAAGCCCATTTTTAGCGGAACGATGAAAGCCTTTATTGTGAACCTATATTTACCTATCTATTTGATCATTTGTCTTGTGTTTATCCCAATTTATGGAGTAAGGATTATACCTGACCTCATTCTTGTATTGTAAGTGCCCTAATCTATGCAGTTATTTGCTTTGCCATTTTTGAAAAGTCACTTCCTTTTTCAAAATCGTTTGAGACCTTTCATGCAGGAAATGGAGGCATTCTATTTCTGTTGATGATATTAACTGGTCTTTTTGCGGGGCTGCATCTTATCAGCATGCTTATCCCATACGGACTCTATATTTATTTGGCCATAACCATCCTGACTTTGCCTTTACTTTGGAGAAAAGTCTTCAATATCTTGTGGGATAGGCTGGAGTAGTGGAGGTCCGGTCTTAAGCCGATTCACTACCCTCTTTTTGGATAAGAGGGTAGTTTTTATTAGTTATTAAGGAAGAACTATTGGACAGATTTTCTCTTTTTCAGATATATAAAAATCAATACTAATAAACCAACAATCGAGCCCACAAGTAGAAATAGAGGTACGCTTGGCTTCTCATTTTGATCTACTTTTGTTATTTCAAATGTCTTAGTCGGAGTCTCTTTTAAAAACTCCTCGAAAAAAGCATTTTTTCCATCATCCGACTCTACTACTTTTCCATCTAATACTTGAATCATACCGTTGGGTCCACCAACTGTAAGAGTAATTTACCATTCTCGCTTTTTTCTAAAAATAAAAGAAACTCGCCACCCATGTCTTGGAACTCCTCAGCCCAACCATCATCGTAGTGGTCAATTCCCGCTGTTAACTGGTTAGAAACATCGCCTTTATACACGATTCTAACGTTGAATTCTCTCCCTTGAAAAACCTCCTCACCGTTTTTCGGTTTACTGGAAAAGTTATTTTTACCTATCACAATTACTTCAGCTCGATCAAGAACCACTTGAGGTTGTAATTCTGCCCAGCTAGTAGCTGAAACACTGGTTATTACTAAAGAAAAAAATAAACAAGCTAACAAAACTGCACGAGAAAAAGTTAGCATACAGCACCCCTTTTTTATTAATAGACGTGTATTTTACTTCACTAAGTTTCATTAGCCCCCGAAACAAATCTTGACTAAGGGACCACAAGAACCGCCATGTGGTTCTTTCAAATGTGAAAAAGTTCACAATGTTTTAAGATTCTCCTCAATTTTGTTTATTATATTATTGTTATACTGACATCGTAATCAGAAATCTACTAACCTATATTGGAAGGATGAAAATCATGAAAGCATTAAGATGGCACAAAGCAAAGGATTTACGTCTAGAAAATATCGAAGAACCTAAGGCAAAATTTGGTGAGGTAAAACTCAAGGTAGAATGGTGTGGAATATGTGGTAGTGATTTACACGAATATACAGTAGGACCTATTTTTATTCCATCTGAAACCCCACATCCAATATCTGGCGATAAAGCACCCCTTGTCTTGGGTCACGAGTTCTCAGGCCAAGTTGTTGAAGTTGGTGAAGGTGTAACAAAGGTACAGGCTGGTGACCGTGTTGCAGTTGAACCAATCTATTCTTGTGGGGAATGTGAAGCTTGTAAACAAGGAAAATATAACCTCTGCGATAAAATGGGATTCTATGGCCTATCTGGAGGCGGAGGAGGATTTTCTGAATTTGCTTCTGTTCCTGAGCATATGCTACATAAGCTTCCTGAAACAGTTTCCTATGAACAAGGAGCACTAGTTGAGCCAGCAGCTGTTGCGCTTCATGCAGTAAAACAAAGCAAGCTACAAGTTGGTGATAAAGCTGCAGTATTTGGAACCGGACCAATCGGTTTATTAGTTATTGAGGCTTTAAAGGCTGCTGGAGCAACCGAAATTTATGCCGTAGAGCTTTCTGAACAAAGAAGGCAAAAGGCTGAAGAACTAGGTGCAATTGGAATTAATCCGAATAACGGTGATGTAGTAGAACAAATTCTACAACTGACTAATGGTGGAGTAGATGTTGCCTATGAAGTAACAGGGGTCCCACCTGTTTTGGTACAAGCAATAAATTCTACAAAACTCAATGGTGAAACAATGATTGTCAGTATCTTTGAAACAGAGGCTTCTATACACCCGCAACATATCGTCATGAAAGAACGGACAGTTACAGGTATTATCGGATATCGAGATGTATTCCCTGCTGTTATTAGTTTAATGGCGAAGGGATATTTCCCGGCAGAAAAACTAGTAACTAAACGAATTACACTTGATGAAGTCGTGACTGAAGGGTTCGAAAGTCTTCTTAAAGAAAGAAATCACATAAAAATCTTAGTAAAAGCTGAATAATTTTAGAATTGAGCCAATTGATCATGAAACAAGTGAATCTTTTGGCTCATTTTTTAGTCATTATGAGAATGAAATTCAGATATCATACATTTCAATTCCTTCCCTACTTATTTTGATACTTCCTTTCCTCCGTCTTTCTAATAGAGTATGATATGAATAACAGTTATTAAATCGGACAAACACCGCATTGTAGTACTTTTATACAAGCGGAACAAGCTGACTGCCCGTGGTACATTGCATTTGGAAAGGGTCATCGATTATGGGAGAGCAGTTATACTACTTATTGGAGCATTATGGATATTTCGGCTTAATTATCGTGTTAGCAGCAGGGATAATTGGATTGCCGCTCCCTGATGAAATTCTTATCACATATGTGGGATACACAGTGTATCAAGGTAAAATGTCATATTCCCTTTCTTTACTAAGTGCTTCGCTTGGATCCATTATTGGAATTACAATTAGCTATTATTTAGGAATAAAGTTAGGAATTCCTTTTCTTCGGATGTACGGGTCAAAACTTCATTTAACAGAAAAAAGAATTCAAACCACGAGCAATCTCTTTAATAAATTCGGACCTTATTTATTATTTTTTGGTTACTTCATACCGGGGGTCCGGCATGTTACGGCTTACCTCGCGGGTATAAATACCCTACACTTTAAAAGATTTACCGTATTTGCCTACTCTGGGGCTGTATTCTGGAGTTTTACTTTTATTACATTAGGACATGAACTGGGTAAGAATTGGATGAAGGTTGAAAAGATGATGAACCACTTTAGCATTTACTTCATCGTTTTATTATTCATTGTGGTGCTAAGCATCTTTTATTTAAATCGAAGGAAGTTAGTAAGATAAAAAAGGACAGATCCCTCGGTCACAGGAACCGAAAGAACTGTCTTTTTTTTCCTAACTTTCATTTTCATTTAGAAAGCCTTTGACAATCTCATTGAACTTTTCAGGATGCTCCCAAAACATCATGTGTCCTCCAAGAACCTCCACTTGTGATTCAGGCGTTAATTGTTTTGTATATTTTGCCGCAATATCAGCCCAGTGCTCTGCGACAATCGTTAGGGTAGGAACAGCTTTACTTGCCTTTTTTGCTTCTTCTCGATAATCCGAAAACATGCCTGAGGCAAACAAATTACCTGCAATGTAGTATGGAGTTTTTAATGATTGCTCGACTAGCCAGGTTAGCTCCTCTTTCTCGAGTTCTCTTTGTACCATGACTTGAGTGATATAGCCAGTTATGAACTCCCTATGTCCGCTTGAATTTCGTAAATAACTATTATAAATGCCTGCAATATCATCTAGCTTTCCTTCAACCCAATCATCATGGACTGATAATGATTTAGGCGGCATATCCACAAGAATTAAAGATTTAATTTCATCAAAACCCTTTTGCTTCACATACTCCCAAACTGTTAAACAACCAAACGACCATCCTACAAGTGTTGCATTTTTCACATCTAGTGCCTGGAGAACAGAATCTAAATCAGATCCGTGTGTGACATAATCGTTCCCGTGAAGAGTTATAGTCGACCTTCCGTGACTCCTTGGGTCAATTACGATTACCCGATTCGTCCTGGAAAAATGTTCAATTTGCTTTGAAAAAACCTCCGTAGTGAATGTAAAACCTGGGATGAAAACAAGTGGTTCTCCTTCCCCTATATCTTGAACAAACAATTCAATCCCTAAATCGACTTCAATATATTTGCCATCAATTAAGCTCATCAAAATTCCCCCTTTATTAAGCTTTTAAACTATATTCACCTTTTAATCTCTTAATTCCTTCTATTTCTATATCAAAAGTGACAATTAGAAAAGCCTTCGAGGCTTTTCGAAGGCTACTGTAAAAGTATGGTGGGACAAGGCCCTCTGTCCCATTATTTTGCTGATAGTGCTGGCTTCTTCGTGTATTGCTTTCCTGGATGATGTGCAGGTAATTGGCTGCCTTTTCCGAAAAGACTTTCTCTAAGTGTGGCACCTTCATATTCTTTACGGACTAGACCTCTTTCTTGTAAAATTGGCACAACAAGCTCTACAAAATCGATAAAAGTACCGGGAGTAATTGCATAGGCAATATTAAATCCATCTACACCGGTCTCTTCTACCCAACTCTCCAAATCATCAGCAACTTGTTCTGGGCTTCCTACAGTAACAGGACCCAGACCACCAATTCCAGTGTATTTTTTAATTTCATCGATCGTCCAATTTTTATCCGAATCAATCTTTGTAAAGTTTTCAACCACAGATTGAATGGCGTCATTTTTTACAAACTTAAGATTTTCATTCGGTCCATATTCTGAAAAATCGATACCCGTCCAGCCACCGAGTAGAGCTAGCGCCCCTTCATTGCTTACATGCTTTTGATACTCATTGTATTTTTCATAGGCTTCCTCTTCTGTTCGACCAACGATTGGAGTAATACAAGCAAGTATTTTTATCTCCTCTTGTGCTCTACCAGCCTTTACAGCCTCTTCACGTAGCTTCTTTACAGAATGCTTAGTTGCATTCTTAGTTGGTGCGCCAATAAAAATTAATTCAGCATTTTTACCTGCAAATGTACGGCCCTTCGCGGATGTTCCTGCTTGGTAAAGTACCGGTGTTCTTTGTGGAGACGGCTCACATAGATGCGCACCAGGAACTTTATAATACTTTCCTTTATGGTTGATATCATGGACCTTGCTTGGGTCTGCGAAAATTCGATTCTCTTTGTCTAGTAAAACCGCATCATCCTCCCAGCTGCCTTCCCATAACTTATAGCAAACTTGTAAGTATTCTTCGGCAATATCGTAGCGTTCATCATGTTTGATTTGGTCTTCCAAGCCCATATTAACTGCGGCGCTTTTTAAATAAGAAGTTACAATATTCCAGCCTACACGCCCCTTTGTAATATGGTCCAGTGTCGACATCCGACGGGCAAATGTATAAGGATGCTCATGTGTGACAGATGCAGTTACCCCAAACCCTAAATGCTTTGTCACCGCTGACATTAACGGTACAACAAGTGATGGGTCGTTAACAGGTGATTGTGTGCCTTGACGGACCGCTGCATCTCGAGATCCTTGATACACATCATATGGTCCCAATACATCCGCTAAGAAAATAGCATCAAATCTCCCCTTTTCTAAAAGCTTCGCCAGTTCAATCCAATACTCACTATCTTTATACCGATGAGATTGATCGTCTGGATGTGTCCATAAACCTGGAGATTGATGCCCAACACAGTTCATATCAAACGCATTTAAATATATTCTTTTCTTTGTCATAGTTATTAGCTCCTTTTTAAAAATGATTTTTTATAGAACAAAATCTTTTTTCTGATTGACTGCTTCAATAAAGTAATAAAGCTCTTTTTTCAGTCTTTCTAAAACGTTTATATCGATAATTGGGTTGACTCCTTGTGTTTTATCAATTTGGCAATCTTGAAAGTAAACTCCCTGTAAGCTTTGCCCCTTTAATGCAGCCAACAAAGGCTTGAGGCTGAACTCAATCGCCAGTAAATGTGCTGGACTTCCACCTGTCATAATTGGTAAAACTGTTTTTCTTGCTAACACATCTTGGGGAAGCAAATCTAATAGTGCCTTCAGGACCCCTGTGTATGCTGCTTTATAAACAGGAGATCCTACAATTACTCCATCTGCCCCTTGGATTAGTAAAGTTATATCTTTAAGAGCAGGACTGTCAAACCTCAGATTAAATATGTCATCAGCAGGAATATCTCTAACGGATACATTCGTGACTGAAAATCCCTCTTTTTTAAGCTTCTTTCCAACATATTTGAGAACTAAATCGGTTCTAGAACTTTCCGAAGGGCTGCCCGATAAAATGACGATTTCACTCATTTTGATCATCCTTTCTTGTTTTTTAAATTTCCATGGCGGAAAGTTTAACGTTTGTGAATCAAAAAAGGCATCTTTATTCAAAACGTCACAAATAGACGCTTCTGCAAATAAAGATGCCTTTAGTGGACTAATCGGCAATTATTTAGTGGTTTTTGATAGGTTTTGAGTTGATGTAGATTTTTGCAAGGAAAAACGCTTCTTTTCCGTCGCATCAATTTGGGTGATTTCCCCGCCATGGACGGTTATCACAATAGATCCATAATCCAGGTTCTCCAAGGCTGACAAAATATATTTCACTTTCGATTCATCTAGCTTAGCCATGTAACTCCCCCTTGTTGTAAAAGATGTGTATTATTTTATTGCCATTGGTTGACCAGTGCGGCAATCATTTCTTTGGCCAAAAAATCAAATGCGCCTTGGCGTATTTGTGCCCGATTTTTTCGAGCCTGCTCGAAATTTCCTTTGAAAAATCGTGGCATCCGCCGGAGGCTTTAATTTAATCCAGTAGA
>NZ_JBALOP010000044.1:98466-113440 GCF_036962685.1 Bacillus sp. JJ1566
TCTACTGGATTAAATTAAAAAACCCTCTTCTAGACAAGAAGAGGGCGTACGTGAAAAGTTCAATACACTCTTCTTATCTTTTCAAGCATTTCGCTTGCTGGAATTGGCACAGTACAAAATGTCTGTTGCCGAGGCTTCAAAGGGCCAGTCCCTCCACCTCTCTGGATAAGAATAAAATGGTAATTTAGTTTTTGTTTGTTGTTATTAAATTACACTCAATTTCATTTGCTGTCAATCGATTTATTCAAAAATTTTCAAAAGAGGTAATTTTTAGTTATTTAGTCATGGTTGTTCGTGGCCATATAGTTTATACTCTTTCTCAAGTTCACTCAAAGTCAATTCATAAAGATGCTTATCATTTTTTTATAAATTCCAAGATTAATTAGATTGCTAATAAGTACTTTCTTTTTTAAGTGAACTGCGTTTCTTAAAAGATTCCCCATTTTTATCACCTCTATTTAGAAAAAGCTGTAAATCATGATTAGGTTTACGACACTTGTTTAAATACTTTATTTATTAGCCAAAAAATACAAATGGTACTTAAGATATAAGTGATTAGATAACTTATTATTACCAACATCAAACTTCCTCCATGATCTAACCTTTTGCTCTGACTCTCGTCATTATAGACAAGCAATCTCTTAAAATGTGTCGATTTATCTGGAATTAACAACTCTTAAACGAATTGTTAATCTCCGTTAACAAAAGAAAAACTTGTAATTAATTCTTAACCCTTGGGACTTCAAAATATAAAAGCCACGAATCTAATAATCCGCGGCAAAAAATAATATATTTCATTGGTTAAGAAGTATTCGCTCAAGCTCATCCATTTCTTCAGTTGACAATATTTTCTCCGCTAACGGAAACAGCATATTTTCTTCCTTTGCAAAATGTTGTGTTAATGTCGCATAAGCTTGGACCGCGTATACTGTAATAGTTTGCGCTTTGTATTCATCGATGCTCGCCCCCGCTTTCACCGCCTCGTCAAGAAAATCACGAAGATGCTGTTCCGCCTTATGATGTTCGAATTCCATTGTCTCAATTGTTCGATCATTTTCTCCAAGGTGACGGTTCATTAACGGAAACAAGCCTTCTTCCTCACGGTTCGAATGGACGCCTAGCATACCATTGAAAACTGAGACCTGCTCAAATAAATTTGCAAACAGTTCAAGAACTTCAGGACCGGATTCGAACTCGATTTCTTCCGCTGTCTCATAAAAACGGTCCATGTTTTCTCGTAATGATTTATGTTCATCCTTTAATTGCTGGAGTGGTGCACTTAATGTAATTTTAGGACCCTCTATCATTTTTGCCCTTATCCTCCTTCACCCGTACCATATGATTGGTCTTTTTCTACTAGCATACGCTAAATGCATGAAAAATTTAGTGATAGGAATCACGGTAGGTTTCAACTAAAAACTTCTATTTCAATATGTATCATTTATATAGTTCCTTTCATTCTATTTTGATTTCCCCCACGAAAAAATAAAGTGAGAATAGCTATTTCATTTACCACTTTAATTTCACCCTTACAATCTTTTAACAAGGAATCCAACTATTCTTTACAATTATTCAATAGTCTTTAAATATTGCTAGGTTACCATTTTTATATCTGTCGAAATGCTTTGGATTTAGATAGAAAATGATACCTGGAGGCAATAAGATGAAGAGTCATAAAAAGCTTAAAATGTTCAGTAAAGTTCTTTTAGCTGGGTTTTTACTAGGTTCGGTAAGCTCAATTACTGGTAATCATGCACATGCAAAATTAAATACTCCGAATTCCGATGGGGTTAAAAAAATTGCAGGTTATAGCATTGGTTTAACCAATGAAGATGGCGGTGTTGCGGAAATAGTTAAATATAATTCTGCCAACCAAAAGTTTTACGTGATTAATGGCCATGGACAGACAATTGATATAGTTAGTCTTAAAGATTTAGCCTCTACTGACACAGTGCAAGAACTGCAGAAAGAAAAATCTATTAATATTGCAGACGCTGTGAACTCCGAAACTTTTACTTATGGGGATTTAACAAGCATTGATATTAATAGCTCTAAAAATGTAATTGTTGCTGCTGTTCAAGATGAAGATTATACAAAGAGTGGAAAAATTGTTGTAATGAATCCTGAGGGAAAAATACAAAAAATGTTTGATGCTGGAGTTCAACCTGACATGGTTAAAATAACTCCTAATGGAAAGTACATTTTATCAGCGAACGAAGGTGAACCACGTCAAGGACTTCAAGGGGAAGACCCCGAAGGATCAATTACAATTGTTGACACTACATCTGGAAAAGTTAAACACATTACCTTTGATGATACAAGTGTGATTGATGATGATGTGCATATTCGCAAGAATGGGAAAAAAGCAGATGCAAGTAAAGATTTTGAACCTGAATACATTGCGATTTCAAAAGATGGTAAAAAGGCATATGTTTCCCTACAAGAGAATAATGCTATTGCTACAATTGATATTCAAAAAGGCAAGGTTTTATCAGTTAAATCTCTTGGTTATAAAGACCACTCTATCGCAGGAAATGAATTGGATGCAGCAAGAAACGGTAAGATAGAAATTGAAAAACTACCGATTTTAGGATCTTATATGCCAGATGGGATTGCGCATGTAACCATCCGTGGTGTCGATTATCTCGTTACTGCTAATGAGGGAGATGCAACAGAGTGGCCTGAGGATGAATCGGATTTTATCAATGTTGACGATTTTAAAGATGTTAAGGGTACGATTACACTAGACACAAGTCTGTTTAAAGGTATGACAGCGGAGGAAGCACAAGCCGAATTTGATAGAATGAAAAATTCAAAGGATTTTAATAAGCTTGAGGTCCTAACAGATCGCGGAAATGATGCTATTTATACATTGGGAGGTCGTTCTTTCTCGATTTGGAAGGCTGATACAATGGAGCTTGTCTACGACAGTGGAAGTGATTTTGAAAAAATTACAGCAGAGCTTTTGCCAGAAGTATTTAACTGGTCTAACGACGATGATGAATTTGAAAAGCGCAGTGCTAAAAAAGGACCTGAGCCTGAAGATGTGAAAGTTGGCATGATTGGGAATCAAGTCTATGCATTTGTTGGACTTGAGAGAATTGGCGGAGTTATGGCATATAACATTACCGACCCTCTGAATCCAAAGTTTGAAAACTATTTAAATACTAGAGATTTTTCGGAAGCAATAGCTGGTGATGTGGCACCTGAAGGACTTGAATTTATTGCACATAATGAAAGTCCAACTGGAAATCCCCTTGTTTTAGTAGGAAACGAAGTAAGCGGCACTGTCTCAGTTAATGAAATCCAAGTCAAGCAGGGGAAGCACGGCAAAACACATCCGGTAAAGAATAACAATCACGAAAACAAACTTAAATAACAATATATTTAGTACTACAATATGAGTAGTCATTAAAACCTAAAACACACGTCGCCTATCTCTTTGGGAAGAGGGAGGGACGTGTGTTTTATTTTTCAGAAACCTTTATTTAACAAGAAAGCTCCTTAATTAGCAACCGAATGCTCTTGCTCTTTAGCCTTCCCCTTTTCTTTAAATTTTCCAATCATTGCACCGCCGACGAATCCAATTAGTGCTGGAATTAACCATGCGAACCCATTACTGCTCAATGGAATCATCCCAATTAAACGAGTTAAAAATGGTATATTTACGGCCGCTGTCATAGCTTCAGCTACACTAATAATCACTGTTAATAACACGGCACCTTGAAAGGCGGCAGTGTTTGGTAAGCGCCTATGGAAGATGCCAACCAATATGACTACGATACAAATCGGGTAGATTGCCAGATAAAGCGGTGTTGCTATAAATATGATTCGATCTACACCTAATAATGCAATGACAATGCCAAGGACGCAAACGATGGCCGCGGTTGTTTTATAACTTAGCTTCCCTTTTGTTAAACTATCAAAAAATTGAGCAACAGCTGTAGTCAAACCAATCGAAGTAGTCAAACATGCTAATGCCACCACGATTCCTAATCCGTAAAGCCCGCCTTTACCTAATATAGTTTCTACAATCACTAATAATAATTCGGCCCTGTCTATGTTTTGTGGATACATCCCACTGGCTGAAGCACCTAAATATAAAAGCCCCGAATAGATGAGAACTAAAAAGATAAAGGCAACGAGCCCAGCAAATGCGGTCATTTTATTTCTTTCCCTTTCAGACCGATATCCCTTGCCAACAATATGTGAAATAAACACACTTGCAACCATAAAACTTACCAATAAGTCTCCTGTTTGATATCCGCCAAGAAAGGCATTAACAAAACTACTTGAAATCTCTGTGTCTACTGGTTGTCCAACCGGGTTTATGACTCCATTAATGATGATAGCAATTAAAATGACAACTAATGCAGGTGTTAAAAAGGCTCCCAATTTATCGATAACATTGTTCCTGTCATTTACAAAATAATAAGTTAACGCGAAGAAAATGATGACAATAGGTGCTGCCGGAATCGATGGGAAAACTGCCTGAATACCTAATTCATGAGTAACAGCCCCTGTTCTTGGAATGGCGATAAAGCTTGAAAACAACATAATGCCTAGCAGTATCCATTGTGAAAATTTAGGATGTACTTTTTTAGTCAACTGATCTACGGTACCACCTGCATAAGCGATAATATAAATCGCTATTATAGGGAAAATGACCCCAGAAATAATAAATCCGATGCTGCCGCTAAACCAATCTGCACCTGACTGTAACCCTAAAAATGGTGGGAAAATTAAATTCCCTGCCCCAAAAAATGTTGCAAAAAGCGCAAGTCCAATTATAATGCTATCTCTTAGAGGTTTTTTCATATGTAATTCAGCCCTTTTCTTTTATGTAACGATTTATTTGAAATATTTTTCTAGAATTTTTTAGTAGATAACAGTAGAAAATTTCGAATCCCAATTAAGCAATTTTCAATTATTCCTCCTTTTCCGAAATTTTTGGATAAACGATGCTGTATCGGCTACCTCATGCTGGTAATAGTACAATTATTTGAAAATATTTGTTAAATATAACACATAATTCACAAAAATAAAAATTTAATCTATCCCTTCGTCACTAAAAAAAGAGAGACACAGCTTTAACCGCGTCCCTCGCTCTTATTTCACGTTTTCGATTTCTAATTTAGCTTTTTCAATCTTTTTTAGTTGAACGGCCTCAGAGACTCTTTCATGCAAATCTTCAGCAACCTCAACCGTGAATTCATCGTTTGAAATGATTTGTTTTAATTCTCTAACGTTAGAGCATGGTTTCTCAAGAACAGTATAAACCGCACCGAATTGCTTGTAATGATGGGTATCACTTCCACCTACAACTGGTTTGTTAAGTTCCTCGGCAAATGAAAAAACATCGCTTATGTTTTCATCGACTCCACGAGTGTGTAGGTCCTTCCCGTTTAAATCGAAAGCATCCAACTGTTGAAGCAAAATTGGTTCTATTCTTAATAACGGGGTACTTGGTCTAAAAGGATGTGCCCCTATGACTAGCATGTCATACATAGATACAAAGTTTAGTAATCTTTCAATTGGAACAAATCTTCCTTCTTCGGTGTAGTTGTCTAAGCTATTACGCAAAGACCTCACATCTACACGATCACCAATACATAAGATATGACCAACCTCTTGAATATCTACTTCCATTCCAGGAAAGACCTTTAACCCTAACACGTTATAATAGCCATCTTCATAAGGAAAGTTTTCATCTAACGTATCATAAACCTCTTGAAAATTTTTAGTATTAAAATGTTCCGTTAACGCAACGGCATCTAAACCAGAATCAAGGGCATGTTTAGCCATATTAGTATAGTAATCCAGGGAAAAATCAAATCCCTTTGATAGTTTTCCATGTGTATGAAAGTCAAATTTCACTTTTACGCACTCCTTTATAAAACAAAATGTAAGCTATGAACTATGATCAAATAAAAAAAGGTAATGAATATAAAGGCATAATCATGATAGGTTATTTTTAAATAACTCGTTTTTAATTGAATGAGTTTACGATTATTCGATCCGTACGTAAAACCTTTTGTTTCCAGCGCTTCTACTGTTGTTCGAGAACGCTTTGCTGTGTTCAACATTAATGGATAAAAGGAACGAATAAAGATAAATAAAAAATATACAATCTTGCGCCAGTAAAGAATTCCATTCCGTTCAGGCGCCTTTCCTCTAAGTCGATATGAAAGAATAATTTGTTGAAATTCTTCAAATAAAGTGGGTAAAATACGATACCCATAAGCAATACTAAAAGAGAGTTTATCAGGGAACCTTAGTCTCAGGAGTGCATCACTAAACCGTTCTGGATTCATACTACTAAAAACGGAAACACTTGCTAGAGAAATAGCTGCTAGTTTAATACTTAACCAAATCATTGGAAGTAACGACACAAAACTCCCTCCAAATAGTAAAGATATAAGAAAAAGGAGCCCAACTTCCCCAATTAGACCTAGTACAAGTACTGTAATAATCAGGGGACTTACCTTTGCTTTATAGGTTAGAAACACCATAAAACAAAAATATCCAATTAAAATAATATGACTATAAATGAACCATGGTACTATTGCAAAGTAACAATACCAAATAAGTAATACGCGTGGGTCAAGCCTCGTTAACAAATTATCTTCTACACTATAGGCTGTTTTCACAAGCTCATTTTTAATATATTCCAAGGAAAACTTATCTTGGATTAACTTATCCATTTCCAACTAATTCACCTCGTTCTTTTTGCGAAATCCAAAATTCCACAAAGGAATCGACGGATAAATGTAATGGAATTTGAAGCTGTTTACTTAGTGAAACAATCTGTGGAACTACTAATCCAGCACGATCCAAGATAACTTCCTGACCAAATACTTCAGTCGTTGAACCTTCTTTAATTAGTTCACCATCATGCATAACAAGAATTCGTTCAGCCCATTCTGCGACAAGCTGCATATCATGAGTAGCAATAACAATCGTATCAACTTTTCTTCGGAGCTTCTTAAGCATCTTGATTACATTGTTCTTAGTAGCAATATCTAAATTTGCCGTTGGCTCATCTAAAATCATGATTGAGGGGCTCATCGCGACACCAATTGCCAAGGAAACACGTCGTTGTTGCCCACCACTTAGTAAACGAGCATCTCTATCCTGAAGGTCAGTTAAATCGAAATCAGCCAAAATCTGATCAACTTGCGCTGAGTAATCCTGAATTTTTCTCGCCTTCAAATAGTATTCAACTTCCTTCCGAACACTATCATCGATGAACATCTCTTCAGGGTTTTGGTAAATATATGCGACATGATTTGATAGAATTTCAGGTGTGTGTTTCTTAATAAGTAGATTAGAAAATTCCAGCTCCCCTTTTGTGTGTTTGACAATCCCGCTTATCACCTTAAGGAGAGTTGATTTACCGGATCCATTGTTTCCGACTAAAGCAATTTTATCTTCCTTGAAAAATGTAGTCGAAATCCCTTTTAATGCTGCCTTTTTGTGTTTACTAATGGTACGGTAGTGAACTGTTATATCCCGCAAAGATAGAACAGGCTCTTTATTCTCGTGTTCTACCGTATTAGCTTCATCATAAACAGGTCCTCTACCACTAAAATAATCCACTGCTTCATCCAATGTAATCGGATAGTCAGCGCTTTTATCGACACTATAGGCTGCTATTGTTACCTGTGGCGGATAAATTTGGTGGGATACTAAATCATCCACACTAGATAGAGCTTCTCGGACATTCTTCTTCCAGAATACTTTTCCTTTATCCATTAAGACGACATTGCTGCAATAATTGGCAATAAACTCGGTATGGTGCTCGATTGTGATAATCGTTAACCCATATTTTTCATTTAAATGCTTTAACACATCATATATTTGCGTAGCATGCCGAGGATCTAGCTGTGAAACAGGTTCATCGACAATGAGTATTTTTGGTTTCATCGCAATGGCACCAGCTAAAGCGAGTAAATGTTTTTTCCCTCCACTTAATTGCCATGTAAACTCATCACTTTCATCAGAGAGACCTGTAACTTCTAAGGCCCATTTTCCACGCTCTTTAAAATCTGATAACCCATAATTTAATGGGGCAAATGAGGCATCGTCAATCACCGTCGGCCGTAATAATTGATTCTCAAAGTCCTGGTACACATAACCGATTACTTTTGAAAGCTCCGCCACATCATGTTCAGACGGATTTAATCCATTTACGATGACATTTCCTGAAAATTCACCTACATAAAATCGTGGGATAAGTCCATTCATTGTTTTGCAAAGGGTTGATTTTCCCGAACCATTTCCACCGATAATCGCGAGGAACTCCCCTTCATCTATCGTTAAGGAAGCATTATTTAATACTTCTGCATCGCTACCAGGATATTGGAAGCTTACATTTTGAATCTCAACTATTGGTTTAGCCTGCACGGTTGATATCCTCTCCTGCTTTCGTTTCTTTGCCCTTTTTTAGTAAAAATAATATGATACCCAATGAGCAAACAGCAGCTACACCGATTACAATCCAAATCACCTTGTCACCATATAATTCAACAAATTCCGGTTCCCAGACTGCATATTCAAAATCCATTTCACTTAGCGTTTCTGCACCGAAAGCAACAACAGATAGGATAATGCCTGTTATAATAAACTTCGGTGTAAATACCTTTCCTGCTGAAACTCGAACTTGACTTGTACGAGGCTTCATTCCTAATAATGGTTCAATTTTCCCGTATAATCGCGGCACTAAATACACCGTTGGAAGTAAAACAAATAATGTTCCAGTGAAGATTAAATCAGTTAGAAACTCTACTCCTTCGATAACGATTATACTTTCTGCTAACCCTTCCACAGCTTCGAAATCCTCTACCCCGATAACTACCTTTAAGATATCTACCAATGTGGCAAGTACAAGGAAAATACCATATCCTGTGATCGCCGCAATCCCAACTTGAGATGTTTTTTTAGGGTTGCGAACCATCATTCCGCCGATTGCCATTCCAAGAGAAAATAGAATGAACTTTTCAATTTCTCCAATCCCACCAAATTGTCCTAGCATCAGTTCACCGAAGATAATTTCACCTGTTGATGCACCAATTGCAGCATAAAGCGGATGGAATAAAATACATAATGTCAAAGGAATGAATGCAAAGGCATCAATGGACAATTCGATTGGGCCTAGCTTTAATGAAGGAACCAATTCCGTAAACATATTGCTTAACCCATAAAGACACATCGACAAAATAAAAACCATCATCTTTTGAGACTGCGTTAATTCATACGGCTTTTTAATCATGATACTTTCCTCCTAATCATTTATAGCCCTTATTGTAAGCAAGATTTGTTAACCTCGTGTTAACAGATATTGGATTTAGAGTAAAGTATAGTAAAGTCTGGGGAAGAAGGACCGGCTCATCGTCCCAGAATCTACACGTATATTAATATTAATTTGTAAAAAAATGGTAGGACGCAGATCCTGTCCCCGCGTCCCTATTTATACTATCTTCATTTGTTCATCTCTAATGCGTATGGCCCTATCCGGATAATCTGTAATAATCGTATCAACATGCAAACTTAATAATCTTTCAATTTCAGTTGGTTCATTGACAGTCCAAACCCTTAACTTATGAAATAAACCGTGGAAAAAATCCTCATTATCCTCATTTGCCTTTTGGTTCAAATAATTTATTACTTCCGTTGGTAAGTGCATCGGGAATTGTTCATTTAATTGTAGTAGCTGCTGGTATATCTCTCTTTTAGGTAAAAGAATCGTTTTGTTTAGATGTAAAGCCTCCAAATCTAAGGTATTTATAAAATCGGATGAAAGGGAAATGCCATCATTTAGTAACCAAGCAATTTTCGCACTCGGAGCAAGCTGTTTCATTCGTAAAATCGAAGGCAAATGGAAGGATGAATAGATAACATTCCGATTCTTTCCATATTGTTCAACGATATTTTTAACCTTCTCTTCAATTCCTTCATAAGCTACCGAAGAGGTTTTTAGTTCTATATTAAGTTCAACATGATATGGTTCCAATAATATCAGAACCTCTTCTAGTGTAGGAACCTGTTCTTTATTCCAAGCTTCTTCATATTCTTGAAAGTGAGTAAACGGTTCTCCAGCGCTATATTTTTTGATTTCAGCTAAGGTCAAGTCTTTAATCCAACCCTCACCATTTGTTGTCCGCTCAAGAGTTTCATCATGAATCACAACAACTTCCCCATCCTTTGTCAAATGAACGTCTAATTCTAACCCGTCAACACCATGATCAATCGCTTTTTCAAAACTAAGTAAAGTATTTTCCGGATAGATCCCCTTCGCTCCACGGTGCCCATAAATTTTTGTCATCGAAAATCAACCCTTCCTCCCGTTTTTTTGTGGGACAGAGGGACAGGTTCATCGTCCCAGGTTTTAATCACCCTAAATATCATTGGAGTCTATTGTAAAAAAATTGTGGGACACGGTACCTGTCCCCGTGTCCCTTTCAATTATTTTGCTCTTGCTTTATTTGCTTGTTCAATTGCTTTATTGAATTGGTCTACTGCAGTACTGTAGGCTTCGTCAACAGATCCGCCATTATATACGGATTCAAGTGCCGATTCCATCACTTTTCTTCCTTGTGGAAGCATATCCATTAAAGCACCTTGTGTCGCAAAAGATGATTTAGTTGCTTGTAATTGTTCAACTGTTACTTGTAATTGTGGCTTTTCAGCATGCGCATCAATTACCAATTGTTCCTCGTATGCATCTGGGTTGATGGCAAAGTAGCCTGTACCAACATGCCATTTAGCTTGAACTTCTGGAGTCTGTAAATATTTCATAAATTCCCATGCTGCTTTTGTTTCCGCTTCTGGTTTTTCATCAATCATCCAAAGACTAGCTCCACCAATTACGACCCCTTCACGTTCCTTATCTTCAGGGTGTGGAAGGAATGCAATCCCTACTTCAAATGGAGCATTGTCGATAACATCCCTTGCACTTGCTGAAGATTGTAAGAACATCGCTACATCGCCTGCTAAGAATCCAGCAACCATGTTATCTCCATTTGTTCCATAATTCGCAAATGTACCGTCATCAACCATTCGTTTAACCCATTCAAAAATGGACTTTCCTTCTTCTTCTGTCCAGCCAATTTCAGTTGGTGTATCTGAACGACCATTGTCATTGTTCAGTAGTAAAGCACCTTGATTTGCTAATAATTGCTCCCATAACCAACCATACGCTTGCAAAGCGAAGCCTTTCATTTCTGGATTCGATTTAGCAATTGCTTTACCAGCACCCTCTACTTCTTCATAAGTTGCTGGTGGTGTTTCTGGATCTAAACCAGCAGCAATAAATGCATCCTTGTTATAGTACATAACTGGTGTTGAAGAGTTAAATGGCATTGAATAAAATTTTCCATCTAATGAGTAATAATTAATAATATTTTCTTCTAATCCACTCATATCATAACCATCAGCATCTACTAATTCCTGAATTGGTTTGATATTTCCACTATTAATCATAGACATCGTTCCAATTTCAAACGTTTGAATCATTGTCGGAGCACTATCCGTTCCTGCAACAGCATTAAATTTTGTTAGTGATTCATCATACGTTCCTTGGTATTCCGCATTTACTTGAATCTCTTCCTGTGAATTATTGAAGTCTTCAACAATACTATTCAATGCTTCTTGACCCGCACCACCCATGGAGTGCCAGAATGTCACAACTTGTTGCTCACTATTTTCTTTAGAATCCGAGCTTTTACCTGAATCTGTGTTATTGGAGCTATCTCCAGAAGTAGAATCTCCTCCACAAGCCGCCAATAGTAAAAGCAAACCTATTGCAAGAAACATCAGTATTTTTTTCATTTTTTCTCGCTCCCTTTTATGATATTGTCGAGGAATCTGTTATTTTACAGCGCCCTCTGTTAAACCTGTTTGTAGCTTCTTTTGTCCTAAGAAAAGTAAAATTAATGTTGGGATGATCACGATAACTGCACCTGCCATAATGACGCCCCAATCATTTAATTGTTCCTGTGTCTGTAATTGCTTTAAGCCAATTTGCACCGTACGAACCGTATCGTTGGTGGTGGCTAATAGTGGCCAAAGATACATATTCCACGATGTTAAAAATCCATATATGCCTAATGTGACCAAGCTTGTCTTTGTTACAGGTAATACGACTGTTAAGTAAAATTTGAAATCACCAATCCCTGCAATTTGGCTTGCTTCCCTTAATTCTTTAGGAATTTGTTTAAAGTTCTGACGTAACAAAAATGTTCCAAAGGTTGTTGCAAAAAATGGAATCGTTAGCCCAGCATAACTATCAAGCCAACCTAAATCACGGATAATGTGAAAGTTCGGAATAATGGACGCCTCAAAAGGAACCATCATTGTCGCAATAAATAGGTAAAATAAGACATCTCTTCCCTTAAACTCTAAAAACACAAAAGCATAAGCAGCTAGACTGGATAATGCCAATTGTCCAAGCATAATCACAATCGACACTACAAAACTATTAATCAAATATTGAATTAACGGAAATCGTTCAAAAGCTGCAACATAATTATCTGCTGTTAGTGTGGTCGGCAAACTGGCCGTTAAAATATCTTGGTTCGTCATGAAACTCATGACAATCGCCATCACCGCCGGTCTGGCAATTAGAATCGCTGAAGAGATCAATAATAGATAGAAGATTACTTTTCTTCCTAATGGCACCATCATTGATAGTGGACCCTCCTCTCGCCCAGCTTAAATTGCAGTGCAGTCATTAATAAAATTAGAATGAATAACACGATTGCCTGGGCACTAGCTGAGCCGAACTGATAATTCACAAATGCTTCACGGTAAATGGAATACACAATCAAATTCGTTTCATTCGCTGGTCCACCTTGGGTTAAAATATCAATTTGCCCAAATGTTTGGAACGAATTGATAATGGAGACGGTAATCACAAAGAATATGGTCGGTGAAAGCATTGGAACCGTAATTCTTCTAAATTTATAAAAATAGCCTGAACCCTCAATATCAGCACTTTCATATAAAGAGGTGTCGATGGACTGTAATCCACCTAACAAAATTAAGAATGTGAACCCAATATTCATCCAAATCGTAGTAATCGCAATCGCGATCATTGCCCATTTTGGATCTGTGAGCCAGCCAATTGACTCTGCTCCAAAACTTTTAAGTATTTGATTTAATAACCCCATTGTAGGATTGAATAAGTACAGCCAAAATACGGAAGCAGCAGCAACCGATACGCCCATGGTTGAGGTAAAAATGGTCCTAAAAAAGCCAATACCCTTTAGCTTTTCATTGGAAATAACGGCTAGAAACAAACTAATAACCACCGTTGCAGGTACCGTATAAATTACAAACAAAAAAGTTTTTTTAAAGCTTTTTAGAAAAATAGGATCTGAAAACATATACATATAGTTTTCCAACCCAACAAATACGGTTGTTGCTCCCTTTGCATCTGTCAAAAAGAAACTTAGATACATTGTCTTAAACAAGGGGTAAAACACGAAAACACCAAACAAAACAATCGATGGTAATAAAAATAGAATTCCTTTAAGCAAACTAGTCATCCGTTTTTGTTTTTTTGCTTTTTCAATTTGAACTGCAAAGGTTTCCTTGTTTTCAATGATAGGACTTAGCATGCTCATATAGCTAAAACCTCTTGTTTCTTCCCAAGTTCAGCAGATTTGAGTAACTTACCTGTATCTCCATCAAAGAACAGTATGTATTGGGGTAAAATTTGCACAGGCACACTTTGTCCAAATTGGATATTCCACTGTCCTGGCCATTTTGCCGTCCATAATTCTGAACCAACATCAAAAGCAATGGATGTTTCATTTCCTAATTGTTCAATATTCACTGCTTCCAAATATGTAATTTGATCTTCACTTTCAAAGCCTGAAAATAAATGCTCTGCTCGAATACCAACAACTAAGTTCCGATCTCTCGGCACATCCTTTACAATCATTGGATCAACTGATATATGTAATTGATTTTCTATTATGAGTTGTGTACCATCCTCTGAAAATACAACCTTCCCTAAATTCATTTTTGGTGAACCGATAAACGACGCAACAAATAAATTTTCTGGTTCATTATATAAGGTAATCGGTTTACCAACTTGTTGAATCTTACCTTCATTTAAGACCATTATTCGGTCACCCATCGTCATCGCTTCGACTTGGTCATGAGTAACATAGATCATGGTTAGCCCCAAGCGTTTTTGCAATCTACGTATTTGTACCCGCATATTAGAACGGAGCTTTGCATCCAAATTAGAGAGTGGCTCATCCATTAAGCATAATGGGGCATGACTTACAACTGACCGTCCAAGTGCGACCCGTTGTCTTTGACCTCCGGAAAGCTCCCTTGGTTTCCGCTTCAATAATTCGCTTAATCCTAACATTTCTGCTGCCTCTTTAAGCCTGCTCTGCTGTTCTTGTTTATCCACTTTTCTCGCTTTTAATCCAAACAAAATATTTTGTTCAACCGTTAAATGTGGATATAATGCGTAATTTTGAAAGACCATGGATAAATCCCGATTTTTCGGTGGGAGATGATTCACTACTTCATTTTTAATCTTCAATATCCCCCCAGAAATTTCTTCAAGTCCTGCTATCATTCGAAGCAACGTACTCTTCCCAGAACCAGAAGGACCAACAAGTACGAAAAACTCACCTTCCTCAATCGAAACATTAATACCATCCAATACATCCTTTTGTTTATCGTATGATTTAGAGATGTCAGCTAATTCAACCTGACTCATGCCAAACCTCCTTCCTAATTACAAAATCATTAAACCACAATTAGTACTCAAAAAAAGCGGATTTACAGATTTTTGACAAACATTTACATGGGAATGAATAACCGAAATTTATCTTCATAAACTAAACAAATTTTTCACAATAAATAAGCCCGATGAACTATTTACATCGTCCCAGATTCTACACGTAGATTCATATTAATTTGTAAAAAAATGGTGGGACACGGGACCTGT
>NZ_JBALOP010000045.1:0-36926 GCF_036962685.1 Bacillus sp. JJ1566
GATCTACACCTAGACAACGTAAACTTAATGTTAGACCAAGTTGCATCTTGGAGCGGAGCTTTAAAAACAGTTCGCTAATAACGAAAAAACAGGATGAGCCCTTAATGGGGCCATCCTGTTTTTATTTTGGGTCTACATTTGGGGGATTGCGCTTTAAATTTGATAATTGCGCTTTAGCGGAGGGTAATTGCGTTTTAATTGAAAATAATTGCGCATTAATCAAGCTAAATGCGCTTTATCCAAGCTAATTGCGCCGTCGTGGTGATATTTGCGTCGTCCCGACGAAATATGCGTCAACAAGATTATATTTCCGTCGTTGCGGCAATATATGCGCCGTCGTGGTGATATATGCGTCAACTCGGTGATAATTGCATCAACAAAAAGATATATGCGTCATCGCAGAGATTTGCATCGCCCCAGCAATATATGTTTCATCACGAAGATAATTTACATCTCCACGTCAGATTAGGCATCAACCTAGCTAAATAGGGATCTTTCGCCAGCACCAATCCAATCCCCTATACATGTGTCCGCCGCGCAAAATCGACAAATCGGAATTTGTCCGGGCGGTGGCGAGACTCGGTGTATTGAAATAAACTAGCATTATCCAAATACACATAGTTTTTTATAACTACGACATTATGATAACCATCCAAATTAAGAAGCTCCCTGTCTTCATCAGTTGGCTCCACAACCGTGATTTCTTTTTTCGCAAAACTAATGGCTAGCTCCAGTTCATTTTCTAAATAGGCATAAATCGAATCCTGACAAATTTCCTTGGTGAGTTCTGGGACGTATTTTCGTGAAATAAAATCCTTGTCCAATATAATTCTTTCGCCACCCATTTCCCTTGTACGGACTACACTCCATATCTGTTCTTTACTTGAAAGCTGAAGCTGCTGTTTAATGAATGTATCTGGTTTTCCGACCGTCAATTCATGCACGATTGTCTTCGGGTGGTCTCCCATTTTCTCTGCAAGTTCCTTAAAGCTTACAAGACCCGAAACTGGAAAATCAAACTTATTAACATCAATCACAATAGAGCCTTTGCCTTTCATTTTTTGAATATACCCATTTTGCGAAAGCAGGTTTAGCGCCTTACGAATCGTTTCGCGAGAGGTATTGTATGTGTCTTTTAATTCATGTTCAGAAGGCAATAGACTATTCGCCTTAATGTTACCGCTTTTAATTTCTTCTACTAAATCGCTATAGATTGTTAGATACTTGTTAGTCATAAAGAATCCCCAATCAATGTATAAATATTTTTAAATACTATTTTACCGCATTAAAGTGAAAAAGGGGAGGGGAATTTTATCCCCTCCCATCTTTATTACTTTTTCCCAAATGAAATCTTACCAACATTAGCTTTTGCGAAGATGACAGTTAAGATAAATGGAACTGCAATCGCAACTGCCATTGAGACGAAGAACATACCCCAGTGTCCACCTTGAATAGATAAGAAACCAGGAATACCTCCAACCCCGATAGAGTTCGCCATTACACCGCTACCCACTGAGATAATCGCTGCAACCATGGAACCAAGCATGGCAGCTAAGAATGGGAAGCCGTATTTCAAGTTAATACCGAACATCGCAGGCTCTGTTACACCGAGGTAACAAGAAATACATGCTGGGATGGAAACTTGTTTTTCCTCTTCATTTTTACGGTTAATATAAATCATCGCGAGAACGGCAGAACCTTGGGCAATATTTGATAATGCAATCATTGGCCATAGGTTAGTTCCGTTAAACTCACTCATCAATTGAAGGTCAATCGCATTTGTCATATGGTGTAGACCAGTAATAACAAGTGGTGCATAGGCGAATCCAAAGATTGCCGCAAATAACCAACCAAATGCTGAAGTTAAGCTTGTGTATACAACATCAGAAATCCAAGAACCGATTGTCCAACCGAGTGGTCCAAGAATGGTATGTGCAATTAACACAGCAGGCACTAATGCAAAAAATGGAACAATAATCATGGATATGGCATTTGGTGATATCTTACGTAACCAACGCTCTAAATAAACAAGTACGAATCCAGCTAAAATAGCAGGAATAACCTGTGCCTGATATCCAATCATTTCTATTTGGAAAAATCCAAAATCCCAAACTGGTATTTCATCTGCACCTGCAACTCCATATGCGTTCAACAATTGAGGAGATACAAGCGTAATCCCTAAAATAATCCCAAGAATTTGTGAGGTTCCCATCTTACGAGTAATGGACCATGTGATTGCAACCGGTAGGAAGTGGAAGACCGCTTCCCCAATTAGCCAGAGAAACGCATGAACACCAGCCCAAAATTGAGAAACTTCAACAATTGTTTTTGTACCGTCGTCAAGTAATTTTATATCACCGATCACATTTCGGAAACCTAAAATCAGACCCCCAACAACAAGTGCTGGAATAATCGGCGTAAAAATATCGGCTAAATGCCCCATCATACGTTGGAGCCAGTTCATATTTTGCTTAGCAGCAACCTTTGCTTCTTCCTTACTTGTTCCATCAACACCAGCGTGTTTTACGAATTCATTGTAAAAAGAAGCAACTTCATTTCCAACAATAACCTGGAATTGACCAGCCTGTGTAAATGTTCCTTTGACAAGCCCAATTCCCTCAATTTTTTCTATATCTGCGTCTTTCGGATCGTTTAGTACGAAGCGCATTCTTGTAGCACAATGTGTAACCGCTGCGATATTTTCTTTACCACCAATGTGGTCAAGTAATTCCTTCGCCGGATCAGTGTACTTACTCATTAGAATTTCCCCCTTACTGTTCAGGATGTCGAATCCTGTATATACATGTCGTGTTTACGTTTTCAGTTTAACCTGTATATACAAGTATGTCAAATACTTTTTCTCACCCTTTTTTAAGCTCTACAAATAAAGGATTTTTATGCCAGTTCTTCCTAAGTATAACTTCCCATCCATCGCAAAAAATAACCTGAAAACCAAAATGGGAATGGAGTGTAAAAATGAAGGCTGTTACATATCAAAATCCATATAAGGTTGAAGTCAAACAAGTGGATGATCCAAAAATCATTAAAAAGGATGATGTCATAGTTCGCATCACCTCAACCGCGATTTGCGGCTCCGACCTCCATTTATATCAAGGGAATATTCCACTGCCAGATGGATATGTAATTGGACATGAGCCAATGGGAATTGTCGAAGAGGTAGGACCCGAAGTCACTCATGTTAAAAAAGGCGATCGGGTTGTCATTCCTTTTACGGTCGCTTGTGGAAAATGTTATTATTGTGAGCACGAATTAGAAAGCCAATGTGACAACGCAAACCCGCATTATGATTCAGGTGGCTACTTTGGTTACTCCGAAAAATTTGGCGACCACCCAGGAGGTCAAGCGGAATACTTAAGAGTTCCATTCGGAAACTTTATTCCTTTTAAAATTCCAGAGTCGTGCGAATTAGAGGACGAGGCATTGCTTTTTTTAAGCGATGTACTTCCAACTGCCTATTGGAGCGTGGTCAACGCCGGCGTCAAGGAAGGAGACACCGTGATCATCCTTGGATGTGGACCAATTGGCTTGATGGCGCAAAAATTTGCCTGGATGAAGGGAGCTAAACGTGTCATTGCAGTCGACTACATCGGGTATCGAATGGACCATGCGAAAGCAACAAATAAAGTAGAAGTATTTGATTTTACAAAGCATGATGATATGGGCGAGCATTTAAAGGAAATTACAAGCGGTGGAGCTGATGTTGTCATTGATTGTGTTGGAATGGATGGGAAAAAGTCACCGCTTGAATTTATCGAGCAAAAGCTAAAGCTTCAAGGTGGGACACTTGGCCCAATTCAAATCTCAACAAAGGCTGTTCGAAAAGGCGGTACGGTTCATTTAACCGGGGTGTATGGTGCGAACTATAATATGTTTCCACTTGGTGCCTTTTTCAATCGAAACATTACCTTAAAAATGGGTCAAGCCCCTGCTGTTCATTTCATGCCAGAGCTATACAAAAAAATAGTCGACAAGGAATTTGATCCAACGGATATCATCACTCACAAGCTGTCCCTGGATGAGGCAAGCCATGCCTACAAAATCTTCAATGGCCGCGATGATGATTGCATAAAGGTTGTATTAAAACCATAAAGAAACTAATTCGACAAGTCTTGCTTGTCGATTTTTTATTTGTCCGGAAGACTATTCAATCATGTAAAATGGAATCAATAGGGGGGATTGGGAGTGGACCAGAAAAATCTAGAGTTGGCGATTCGACTTCGACATGAATTACATGCGCATCCTGAATTGTCATATCATGAAGTATGGACGAAGCAGCATTTGATGAATTTCCTTAACATACATACAACGAACTTAAAAATCATCGATAAGGGTAAATATTTTTATGCAAAATATAAGGCCGGCGAAGATAAACCAACGATTGCAATTAGAGCAGACTTTGATGCACTTCCGATACCTGAAACAATTGACCTTCCATGGAAATCGACTGTGCCAGGGGTTTCTCATAAATGCGGTCATGACGGGCACTCCGCCACACTTGCTGGATTCGCACTAGAAGTGGATCAAAAGGGTGCGGATAAAAATATGATTTTCCTCTTCCAGCATGCAGAAGAAACGGGTCAAGGTGGAATTGAATGTGCGGAAGTAATGAAAGAGGAAAAAATTGATGAAATTTATGGTTATCACAATATGTCAGGCATTGAATTCAAGGCCGTGCATGTGATTGAAGGGACTGCCCATTGTGCCTCAAAAGGGATGTCCATTGAATTGATTGGTTCACCTGCCCACGCTAGTCAACCAGAAGATGGAATCAATCCTTCTTTTGTAATTGCTAGAATCATAGAGAGCCTACCCGAGTTAACTTCTTCAGATAAATATGAGGGTCTCGTCCTAGGCACGATTATCCAGGTTGATATTGGTTCGGAAAATTACGGAATTGCTGCCCATCGAGGGGTTCTCCGATTAACAATCCGTGCTGAAAAAGAAGCAGAATTAAACATGCTTCAACAAAGCCTTGAGGATCTCGTCACCAAACTAGGGCAAGAGCAAGGACTTAAGGTTTGTTTTCATTATCAGGATGAATTTCCGGAAACCGTCAATCATTCGGAATCGGTTGATAAAGTACGCCAAGCTGCAGCCAAAAAAGGATTTCCGTTACGTGAGTTAACCTCACCATATCGTTCGTCAGAGGACTATGGACACTATTTAAAGCTTGTAAGAGGGGCTTATTTTTATATAGGAAACGGTGAAGAGCATCCACCCATCCATACCTTCGAATATGATTTCCGTGATGAAATCATTGAAACTGGGGTAGAAATGTTTAAAGGTCTTGCGGGGATGGAGTAAAAAGACAGGATCGTTCTATTAAACTAGACTTATAGAAGGGAATTGTTTCAACCTTGTTGAATTTCTAATCAAAAGGGGTGATTTTTTATAAAAAAAATTTTACTCGCTATTTATGATACATTTTCGGAGTTTGAGATAACCGTGGCGACGGCGATGCTGAGAGGGACATATCAGGTTGTAACAGTTGCGAATTCGCTAAAAACAATCACTGGTGAATCAGGGCTTCAATTTATGCCACATTTGATGTTTCAGCAGGTAGACCTAACAGAGTATGGGGGGATTATTATTCCTGGGGGAGATCTCATCAATGTGAAGGACACGGAAGAATTGTTTCAACTTACAAAAGACTTTTACCAACAGAATAAATTAACTGCAGCCATTTGTAGTGGTTCATATGTGTTAGCAAGAGCGGGGGTACTAGAGAACAAACCATACACAGTTACTCTTCATCAAGAGCAGCGCAACTTCCTCGGTTGTTTTGAAGAGGAAAATTTTCGATACGAACCGGTTGTGAAAACAGATAATGTGATCACGGCTCAAGGTCATGCCTATGTTGATTTTGCACTTGCTGTTGCTGAACATCTTGGGGCATTGAACCATCCCGAATTCACAAGAGAATTTTACAAAGGGCAACGAAATAGATTGATGGAAGGTCTATAGAAAGGGGGAACAGCCATGACAATCGAAATTAAGAATTTTTCAATTGGGCTACCTAAAAAAATGACGTACGGTAAAAATGAGGAAATAATAACAGGGATTCGTAAACAGGCCGTGGAAGAGGCATTTTTAACAAAAGACGGTTTCCGTGGGGATGGGGTTGCCGATTTAAAGCATCATGGTGGACCTGACCGTGCCGTTTGTATATATCCATATGAACATTATTCACTGTGGAAAATTGAATTTTTAGTACAGCTTCCGCTACCGACTTTTGGGGAGAACTTAACTCTCACGTGTATGGAAGAAAAATATGTGTGTATCGGGGATGTTTATCGGATTGGGGACGCTGTTATTCAAATCACCCAAGGTCGCATTCCGTGCAGCACGATTACAAAAAGAACGAACAATCCTTATCTGTTAAAAATGATGGTCCAAACTGGCTTTACAGGATACTTGGCGCGTGTCTTAAAAGAAGGAACGGTACGAAAGGATTCGACTATATCCTTGGTTGAGCGAAATCCCAATCAAGTCACAATTCTTGAGGCGAATGAAATCTATTTTAAAAGGCCACGTGATATTGAGGGGATACAAAAGATTTTAGCAGTTGAAGAATTGGCTGATGAGTGGAAAGACATGTTAAACGAACGATTAACTAGATTGAAAGCCCGTCAATAATTTTTTGAAACCTTTTGTGGGAAAATTCGTAAAAAGGATAACAAGTTATTCCGGGGAGATGAAATGGTTGAAACACATTTATTGCGAAAAATGTTCGGCTGAAATAACGGATAAAAGCAATCTTTTAGTCACAACGTATTTTCTCATTGTAAAGGCCTATCATGATCGTTGTTATTCAAAAACATTAAAAGGTTGGGAAACGGTATTTGTTGGGAATGAGCCAATAAACGGTACATCAGGAAATGTTAAAGCGATTCTAGGATCTGTATTGGCTATGATTCTATTTCTAGTAAATAGTTTATACTCGCTTATAGGCATTGTTGCCTTATACCTTCCACTGATGCGCTTCTATGCCTGGTACTCGATTGAGCGGCATATAAAATAGTTTCTTGGTGTTAATACTAGCAGGATTAACACCCTTTTTATAGGGGGGAAATTGATGAAGTACAAAAAGACAATCGTCATAATAGGAATTGTAATGGTAGCCAGTTTCTTTCTATTTAAAAAAGACCTGTGGGAGAAAAATGAGGAGCTTCTCCGTGAAGAAGTCTTATCCATTGAACAATCTGTTGAAGCAATCAATTTAACTGATCTCACTCCTTTCGAATGGGATACGGTCTATTCCTTCGGTCCATACACACCAAAGGAAGAAATCTACAAAACCGTGGGATATAAATGGGATCGAATCCAGGAAACAGTGAATGAAGGAATGGATCAAATTGTGTTCCTTAAGGATGGGGAAGTAGTTTGCTATGTATATGGATACCCGACTAACAACGGTTATGGCCTCTCTTACTTAGGAGAAACTCTCACAGAGTACGCAACGGTTTTAAAGGTAAGTGATGATCTAACATTTCAAGTTAAACGTGAAGATGATGTTGTTTATTTAATAAAAGAATAATAGTTTATAAATGAAGACTCTAACTAGGTGCTTAGTCCAAGGAAAAGGTCTTCATAAGGTCGATGAAGACCCGAATGAGTAGCCTAGTCCAAGGAAAAGGTCTTCATAAGGTCGATGAAGACTCGAACAAGCAGCTAGGTTCCTGCAAAAGGTCTTCATAAGGTAGATGAAGACCTGAATGAGTAGCCTAGTCCATGGAAAAGGTCTTCATAAGGTCGATGAAGACTCGAACGAGCAGCTACGTTCATGGAAAGGGTCTTCATAAGGTTGATGAAGACCTGAACGAACCGCCTGAGCCATTGAAAAGTCCTTCATCCCAACTAGTTTTCCAAGATCACTTATGAATAGGGTGTACATATGCAAAACTTACTAGAATCACTCATATTTTTACCCACATCATTAAATAAAAAGAAGCTCCACGCCGAACTTTCCGGAAAAACAATCCTTATCACTGGGGCGAGCTCGGGCATCGGCAAGGAAGTAGCCTATCAACTTGCCGGTATCCATTGTCATTTAATTCTAGTCGCGAGAAGAGGCGAACTGCTGGAAACCATCAAAAATGACATCGAAAAGCAAACCACTAAAGTGAGTATATTCCAAGCGGATCTTAGAAAAGAGGACGAACTTAATAATCTTCTAGTCCTTTTACATAATCAACCAACTTTAGACATCTTCATCAACAACGCTGGTCTCTCGATCAGGCGATCCATCTACGCATCTCTTGACCGGTTTCATGACTTCACACGAACAATGGCGATTAACTACTATGCGCCTGTAAAAATATTGTTATCCATCATTCCTTTGCTTCAAAAAAGCCAAGGACAGATTATCAATGTATCGACTGTCAATGCCAGATTGGCACCAGTTCCGTATTTTGCCGCCTACCAGGCATCGAAATCAGCGTTTGATATGTGGCTAAGGTCGGTTTCGCCCGAATTAAAGGAAGTCGCAACAACTTCCATTTACCTGCCATTAGTCCGAACACCAATGATTGAACCAACTCCTGGATACCGAAATGTACCTGCAATGTCGCCACAGCAAGCTGCGAGAATCATTTGTAAATCAATGTACACCCGTAAGAAAAAATACCAACCATGGTGGCTCATTTTCGGACAACTACTATCGATTTTCCTATCGAACCTAGGAGATTTTTCAAAGAAGGGAAAGTAAAATGAAACTGATTAGACTTGTTTATGTTTTGTATAAAATAAATTTGCTTTCTCCAATTGGGTTGTACCGCTTATTCATGTCTGTAATGACATGCGGAATTAATTTGATGACTCTCCTACATTTTGCTGAAAAGAAATTCACAAATCGAATCGCGCTTGTTGACGATCATGAAACGTTAACCTACAAACAGCTTCTAGAACAATCAACGAAACTCGCAGAAACTCTAGTAGAAAAAGCTCAACTCCAAAGTGGAATGAAAGTAGGGATTTTATGCAGAAACCACGGGTCACTCGTAAAATCCATTTTCGCCGTATCTCGAGTGGGAGCAGACCTTTATCTATTAAATACCGAAATAAGCAAGCAACAGTTCAACGGTTTCGCGGAGCGACACAAGTTCGACCTCATCATTTATGATGATGAATTAAGTCCCATCCTTCAAAACTACTCTAACCAAAAGATTTTGAGCTATCATCAGGACATGCCAGCTATTAGTAATTTTTTAAAATCCAAGACAGAACAAGCAAATTTGCCTAGAACCACTAAAGGCAAACTTGTTCTGCAAACCAGTGGTACTACAGGAATGTCTAAAGACGCGACGCATAAACCTTCACTTTTTCATTATTTAAATCCATTCGTAGCATTTATTAAACGATTACGGATATTGGACTATCAGAACGCATATATTGCAACCCCAATCTACCACGGATATGGAATTGCTGTTTTGCTTTTATTTATTCCATTAGGAAAAAAAGTAGTAATCACAAGTGGATTCAATGCAAAAACGGCCTGCGAACTCATTCGTCAACATCAAATTGAGGCTGTTACCGTCGTCCCTTTAATGCTACAAAAAATGCTCCAAACAAACCAAGAATATTTAAAATCTCTCAAATGTATCGCATCAGGTGGGGCAAAACTTCCAACAAAGCTTGTCGAGGAGACATTCCAAAAATTGGGTCCAGTTCTATACAATTTGTATGGAACCTCAGAAACGGGCCTGAACTTTATCGCGACTCCGCAGGACCTAATGTATTCGGTCAAAACCATCGGTAAAAAGATAACAGGACTTAACATAAATATCTTAGATCGCAACAAAAATGAAGCTCCAATCGGCACCGTCGGCCAGCTTTGTATGAAAAATGACTGGTCTATACGTAAGGATACATGGATTGAAACAGGTGACTTGGTGTACAGAGATGAAAATGGTTATTATTTTATATGTGGACGAATGGATGATATGGTCATTTCGGGTGGGGAAAATGTCTACCCGATTGAGGTGGAACAAGTACTAATTCAACACCCGCACATTCAAGACGTTGCGGTTATTGGAACGGAAGATGAGGAATTTGGCCAACGCTTAAAAGCATTTGTCGTCCTAGAAAAGAATGCCAATCTCACAGAAGAAGAGTTACTGGAGTGGCTGCGCCAAAGGGTCGCTAGATTCCAACTGCCAAAAGAAATTATTATGGTTAAGCAACTGCCCTATACGTCTTTAGGCAAACTTGATAAAAAACAGCTAAAAAAAACAACACTTTTCTAATTTTATTGGAATCCATTTTGAAGTTATATTCTTACAAGGTTTGCCTTGATATACAGGACAAACCTTGTTTAACATAAGCACACTTTAGTTGAACAAGATGATATGATATAAATTTTTAGATGTAAGCAAACAAATATAAAATTATTACTGAATTTCTCTCATTGAACCTAACACGATATTGTATCCATCTGGGTCTTTTATACAGGTATTTTTAAATTCCCATTTGCCGTGTGTACTAGTAAACGGCTCGACTTCAATATTTCCACCATTTCCTCGAATTTCTTCAACTAGAGAGTCCAAGTCATCCCAACTAACGTGAATAAACGTATCCCATCCAAATTCAGGACCTTCCCAATCTGTTGGATAATCTGAACGTTTTTTTGATACAGCATTTGGCCGCACATCCTCTGCGGAGTTTGACTGTTGGAGAATAATAGTCATTCCGTCTCGTTCTGCGTGTCCCCAGTCATCAACTATACAACCTAGCACATCACGGTAGTATACCTGCGATTTTTTTAGGTCGGAGACTAAACGCACTTGAATGGTTTGCCCCAATTTCCCTTTTTTTTGTTGTTTTAATTCCATCCTTTCTCACTCCTATAAACGAATTTATTAGACATCTAGGCAAATTAATAATTTCAATATATTCCAACAACTACCTCCTTTGCTATTGGAATAAAACAGTTCAATATACAATAGACTACTGAATGGACTTATGGTCGTTTAATAAAAGTTGATCTATCATAGTTGAATATTCGTCTGCAACAAGCGCTGCACCAGCACTATTTAAATGGATGCCATCTAATGTAAAGTGAAGTCCTCGCTTTTTTGATAACCGATCGATGGTAGATGGATTTTTATAAAAGAGAACATCCAGCATCACTCTCATAACTTTAATACTGAGGTAATCTGAACTAGTCACTATAGAAAGGTGTTTCTCAAATACGGAATGCATATCTAGAAAACTTACATTTATGTGATCGCTAGAGAGGGATTTGATGATGGAAGATAAATGTTTTAATTCCTTATTCGGTTGATTCTGTGAAGTTTCACCCACTAGTGCTGGCGAAACCGTAATCACATGTTTAGAGGATGCAATAATTATTTTTAATACTTCATTGTAATACTCCCTAAACTCCCCGGGATCTTTCGCAACAGGTTGTGCTTGGACTCTCATCAATTTTGAATAAATATCATTGACTCCAATCCAAAGGAAAATAAGATCATAATCTGTTTCTAATTTTATTTTTGTTAAGCGGGTATGCAAACTTTTAACTGACTCCCCTGGTTTGCCAAGATTATCAAATGAAATAGTTGGATAGTTTTCTTTTAAAATGTTAACAAAAGACACTCCAGGTCGACCTTCTGTTAAACTGTCGCCTATTAGTCCGATTTTCATTGTTTTATTCCTCCTTTTTTATTGACCTTAAAAAAATTATAATTGCTTGTTTAACAAAAATTAATAGGAATATTTGTTTGCGTTGTTGCAAGGTGTTTCGTAAAATTTGTCACTATTCACATAAAAGGCAAATGAACGAAAAGTTTAAGTTAAATTGAAGAATTCTTTATGAATGTAAAATGTTTAAGAAGCTCATTTTCTGTGATAGATATGCTATCCGTTAAATCCTTCGTTCTCAACACAAACTCTTTAACCCCGATAAATTCCGATTCAGCAATTAAGTAAAACTGTGTGCCTTTTTTATATCCCCTAAACTGCATTTTTAGTGTATATAACTTCATCGAATAACCTGCCTGATTCCTATAAATTAAGATAAATCAATTATATATGATTATGTTGATATTCCGATACTCAATCCCTAAAATCTCCCATAACTTAAGAAGGAAAACGATTACCCTTTAAAGAAATAGTAGAGTATTACTATCTCATGAGGAGAGGTTATCGATGCCCTATATGTTCAATTTTATAGCAGTTGTATCAACAATATTAAGTTTTTACTTTACCTTAACTTTCTTTCAATATTTAAAAAGTGATGACGAGAGAGCTGCCAAACAATCAAAATATGCAGCAGTCCTTTGTTTAGCAATTGCTTTAATCATAATCTTGATTTAGTGAATTAAAAAATAACATCAATAAACGAAGTTAAATAAAGAGGTGAAAGTTTTATGGGGAAAACAATCTTAAATTATGATGATTTATTAGAAATGCTCGATGATTTTTTACGCGAGCCAAAGGGTTTTTGGGAGAATTTTTATGAGGATCGAACAAAAGAAATTCCATTTTTTAAAATAACAGGTCCGGATGAAAATTTGGTAGAGTATTTTAACAATGGGCTTGCTCCAAAAAGAGTATTGGAATTGGGATGTGGCCCTGGAAGAAATGCTATTTATATGGCTAAGAAGGGTTGCGAAGTAGATGCTATTGATATTGCTGAAAATGCAATCGAGTGGGGAAAGGAACGTGCAAAGGTGGAAGGCGTACATATAAAATTCCATTGTACTTCCCTTTTTGACTATGAGTTCGAGACACAATCATATGATTTCATTTATGATTGCGGACTATTTCATCATTTAGCCCCTCATCGACGTTTAACATACATTGAAATATTAAAAAGGGCTTTAAAGACTGACGGGCTTTTTGCAATTGTTTGTTTTAATACAGACGGAGCATTAGATACATCCGACTGGGATGTTTATAAAGATAAAAGCCTTAATAGAGGAATAGGCTATACGGAGAAGAGGCTAAAAGAAATATTTGAAAAGGACTTTACGATTAAGAACTTTAGAAAAATGAAGAAGATTAACCAATCAGATGACATCTTAGGTGAAGACTTTCTATGGACGAGCTTGATGCAAATTAAAAAGTAGAGTTTTGGTACCAAGTCGAATTGAAGATTTACTTATTTAAGTGTATGTTTACTCGTCTATTTAAAGCCAATGATTAAATGGAAGGGATACACTTAAACTTACTCGGGCTTTAGTCAAGCTGAGGCTGTCCCAAAAGTTAGAGTTGATAAAGGTACAGCCTTGTTTTGTTTATTAAGTTCGTATGTGTTTAGGTTAGGATTAACTTACTTTATTAGCTTCCAATTTCACCGTTTTCCTGCTTCCGATTAGATACAATAACAAAATAACAATCATAAAAGCTGCTGAATAACTATAAGTCATGCCATACCCAACACTTTTAGCTAAGAATCCAAGACCCACTGATCCAACTGCTAGTCCAAAATCTATAAAAATAAGTAGCATTGAATTGGCCGTTGCTTTTTTCTCAGGGGGTACAAGAGTTAATGCCCAAGCTTGGATAATTGGATGGATGATGGCAAATGCGATTCCAAATAATACCCCTGAGACCCAAACCATCCACATAGTAGTAGAAAAGCCTAATAAGATTAATCCTCCAGCCCCTGAAATAGCGGCCGGAATAATAAGGATTCTATGGCCGAATCGATCGAAAATTTTCCCAGAGAAAGATCGAACTAATACCATCGCAATCCCTTGTGCAATAAAAAACTGTGAAATCTTTCCACCAACATTAATTTCTTTTCCAAACGCCCCCATAAAGTTAACTGTCCCAGCAATTGCAATATAATTGAATGCTACCAGAATACATGGAAGAAGGACTCGCTTATCAAACATGTACTTATAGAAAGGTTCTTTTGTTACTTCCGGACTTTCCTTTTCTTTTATAACCGTATTTTTTGTGAAAAAACTGCACACAAATGAAAAAGCCATAAGACCGAGAGTTAGCATCATCATGGACTTGAATGAATACTTTGCAAGATAAGAAATGGCGATTAGTGGCCCCAATGTCGTTCCAACGCTTGTAGACATTGCGAAAAAAACAATGCCTTCACCTAACCGAGATTTAGGAACAATATTACTTGACATCGTAAAGACTAAAATCGTAAGCATACTAAATCCAATCCCTTGAAGTGCTCTAATGAATATGAGAAATCCGATAGAGTCGTTTACAAAAGTAAGACCGATTGTCCCCAAAAAATAAAGAAGGGAAATAATAAGCAGCAATTTCATATTCACTTTTTGAATAATGACACTTGCAAAGAAGCGCGTAATGAGTGATGCTACCATTAAAGTTGTGGTCATGATTCCTGCAATTGCAGGATTATCACTAATAGTTGATACGAAAATGGGGAAACCTGCTGTAATCATATAAAAAGAAGCAAACATCACTAAGGACAATAAAATAATAATGACATATTGGTTTGTCCATAATTTACCTTTTCCTTTACCCATGGGTATAAGACCGCCTTTCAAGGCTATTTCTAAATATGGTGATAATTGATACAACAAGATTGTTTTTTCATTCATGACAAAATTATTCTTCTCATATTTTTAAAAATATATTTAGAGTTGTTTCCAAGAAAAGCAATTCATAATTAAAAATTCCTTTGGAGATGGTACACCCTCTTTGTGCTAGAGTGAATACAAAAAGGACAGAATCTTATTAAAAGATCTGTCCTTTACTAGTTTTATTCTTTAGCTAACATGGGTCCACCCTGTTTTGGGGCTTTCAAATTGTAGATTGGTAGGATAGCAAGCATACCGAACACAAATAAAATGGCTGCTAATTCGAAAATAACAACGATTGAAAATGACTCCTTTAAAATTCCTGCAAGGCTCATCGTTAATACCATGGAGCCTGTGAATAAAGGACTTAGTGTACCGTTCACTCTTCCGATAAATTCTGCTTTTGTATTTTGAAGGATCAGCGTATTAATTCCGATTTGAATACAAGGGAAGAAGAGTCCGTTAAAGAATTCAGCTCCTAGTGTAATTGGCAAACTGGTTGAAAAGCCAACGACCCCCATGCCAATGGCACTCGCTAACATACCAATCATTAACAACCTTTGTGGAGGTACTGCTTTTGAAAACAAAACAGACACAGCACCGCCCAAAATCATACCCATTCCGTTAGCCATTAATAGCCATTGTAAATTCTCTTTCACTAATCCTAAACGCTCTGTTACAAGAAAAATCGTTAGTGGTTGAATTAGTCCAATTGCAAGACCGGCTGCCATGAAACAAAGGCCAAGCAACTTTAGTTCCTTCTTGGCAAGAACATACCGAATTCCACTTTTCATTTCTTGAAGCAAAGTAGACCCCTTTTTTTCCTGATCCATCGAGTGGTCAGCGGGAATAAATGCAAGCATTGCCGCAGAAAGTAAGAACGCGACTCCGGTTATTGCAATAGACACATCGATTCCAAATTGCTGAAATACAAAAGTTCCAAGCACGGGTCCAAAAACCATGAACACTGCGAAAATTGTTTGGTAAATAGACATTGCTTGCTGGATGAGTTCTTCATTTAAATGCATTTTGAATAATTTCATCCCAGAAGGCTGGGAAAATTGTGATAAAATAGCCGAAATTAAAGTGGCAAAAAAGATAATTTTCCACGATCCAATGACAAGGGTTATTAATACGGCAAACACGGAAACGGCACTTAAAATATCGCACCAAATCATGGTTCGTTTTGGCCGCCAACGGTCAGCAAAGGTTCCGCCAATAAAGGAGAAGATGAAAATAGGTGCAAACTCTGCAACTGAAATCATAGACACCGCAAAGGCATCTCCATTTGTTTTTTCCATTACGAATAAAAGAACAGCAAAATTCCGAATCCAAATCCCGACTTGGAGAAAGAGGGCGGAAAGGAAAATGGCTTGAACAAAACGGTTTTTAAATAAATTTGACATTGTATTCCTCATTTCTTAAAACTTTAATTTTGCTTAGTTGTTGATAACGTCTATAAAAAATCACACAAAAATTCCCATCCGTCATAGTTGGATGGGAATCCTAAAAAACCACAGGAAAAGACATAGCACACACCTGTACTATTACAACGATCTTCTTTTACCTATAAAAGTATACACTAATCCCATTCAATTATGACTTCGTAATTAACGAATGAAACCGGGATTAGTAGATCATCGCCCTATGGTCACCCTCTCATGTAGTAGTGTTAATATCTTACCTCATGATTATTAGTTTTATCAAGCGTTTCTTTTGTTGGTTTTTGTCGTGTTCTTTTAGTGGCAAAAGCAATGTTGTGGTACTATCGAAGTATCTTTTATAAAAAACAAAAAGGAGTACCTTTATGTGCAGAAACATTCGAACTTTATTTAACTTTGACCCACCAGCTACCAACGAAGAGATTCATGCTGCTTCCATACAGTACGTTAGAAAGATAACAGACTTTAATAAGCCCTCAAAGATGAACGAAGAGGCGTTTAAACAAGCAATCGATGAAATAGCCTTGATTACTAGAAATTTATTGGACAACTTAGCGACCAATGCGGAGCCTCGCAATCGAGAGGTAGAAGCTGAGAAAGCACGCATTCGATCAGCTAAAAGATTTGGAGACAGCTAAAGAAAATGATTTTAATTCACATTGAACAAGTCTTAGAGAATTTATCCTCTAAGACTTGTTTTTTATATTTCTTCTTTTTAGTAAAGCACCCAAGCTAAAGTATAGCGCTATTTGGTGTAAGTGTATTTTCACATAACTGAGCCTATCTAATTAAAAATGATAGGAAAGGTAAATGTTACAAAAGCTGCCCAAAGTCCGTAGACCGGCAAGTACTTAGTAATGGCATCTTGGATAGTTGAAGGTCCGGATTTGTTTTGCAGAAAACGCATATAGGAAAACATAATCCAAATTAAATTTACCCAGATAAGTATGTTAACTCCTAAAACAGCAAGTCTATTAGGCGTTAGCCCATAAGAAGAAAGTCTGAACACGATAGCTGACAAAGCCACAGTATCAATGATAAGTGCAAGAACAATTAAGGCGAAATTTATATAATCTGATATGTTCTTTTTTTCGTCTGAGTCACTCTCGGTAATGGAAAATATGGTAACAGTCAATACACCAAGGAGTATTCCGTTGAATACGATCAGGAAATTGCGGTCCAAGAATGGATTTTTTCCGACCCATATAACTGTTATAAGATAGACCAACAATGTAACTAGGACAAGGGGACTAAAAATTTTAGCTATATATGGTGTAATATTCTTAGCAAGTTTAAGATTCATTGATACCAGGTATGCAGCCACAATAGCGAGAGCGGAAGCACCCAATAAAACGACATTACTAAAATAGAAGTCTTCTATATCCAAGCCAACAAAGCTGAATAACTGCATGGTTAATGCTGCTAGTATCATTCCGCTAACTGCCATGCTGGCGTAGAGAATACAATATTCCAAATTAAATTTAATATAGGCTAATCTTGTACTGCCTTTTGAATATTCATTTCCTGTAAATGCAAGCCCTACTAATACCCACAAGAATATGGGAAGGTGTAAATAAACAAGGATAATACTGTCTTTATAATCTAATGGCAGCATATTAAGATAAAGCACGGAAATTAGGAACAACGCTGCAAGGGTATAAATAACACTTTTTTTCGGAGTATTACTGTAAACAAAATAGGCAGCAATAAAGGGAATTATACCAAAAGCTAGGTTAATTGGAGCTATTGCTTCTTGTTCAACAAAATGGAAAATGATCCTGGTACTTATCCCGGCCAGAATAGCTAAAATGCCCATGACTAAGAAACCTTTTTGAAGCAAGGAAGATTTTTCTGTATTTGCCGTCTCCTTGAAATGCAATCTTTCATACCAAACACTAAGAACCTGAGAATCAGGATTTTGTTCCCATGCGTGTGAGAATGATTTTTTAAAAGCTTTCGGGTCTTTTCTATACATTCTCTCCAGCTCACGGGGGCTAGCAATATTTTCAAGAATCAAATTGTTCATGTCCATAGTTATTCCTCCCCTAATAAATGTTAGATTGAGTTTCCTCTTAACTCTGGAAGCAATTTTGCTTAAGGTTCGTCATCCTGATATTGATTTTAATACATATTTTATTGATTTACAATAAATTTTTATTAACTAAGGAAATGTTTTTATTGTAAGTTTCCTTTCCTTCATTATTGGTGATATTAGTGATATAGATAAAACATTAAAAATGAATCCAGAAAGAAAGATAATCAAAACATTAATTGAAATTTTAAACAAATAACATTTATTTATGGGGTGTCAACAATGGCGGTTTTTCAGGTACGATCATCGAATCCAAGATTTTCTTTTGCCGTAGGGAAAAATCCGAATTCAGGTATGGTGTTGAGAACCGTACGCAAGGGAAAGATCTTTGGTTGGTTTTCGGATTCTAGTACATATAATGTCTATTTCAAGGATGCTGAAAATGAGGTCTCCTATCCAAAAGATAAAGATGAGCAGTTTGAATATTTAAATGTTTCTCGTTATAACACACCACTTTTTCCACTCAATGTCGTGGCTGATTTATTTTCAACAGCGTCAAAAAAGCAACATGTTGACGACATAGAGGGATTTGAGCACCAACTAATGGTGAATCTTGTCCAAGTCGAACAGATTCGGTATCTGCACTTTTTTAAATTACATTTAAAGGATTATGAATTAATTTGGGAGGAACGTGCATTCCAAAACTATCGAATTACCATTAAAACAAAGAAAACACTCTTTGATCTCTTTAATTATAGCAATGCCTTATTTATGTTTTTGTCTTTGATGAACCGAACTTATTTTGACATCACGAATGAAACCATTGAAAAATATATCCGTAGCATAAATGCGATTGATGCACCTTTTTTCATTCGTTATTTGTTTGTCAGAAACGTGCTTACGAAAAAAGAGATATTCCATCGTTACAAAGGACTGATTGAAGAAACATCACAGTATAAAATTGATTTTGCCTTTGGAAAAACAGCATTCCAACGAAAAGATTGGATTACTCAACAGCTTAAGTTTCAATTGCCTATCATTGATGTCGGCTGTGGTGAAGGTGCCTATACCATCCCTTTTAGTACAAAAATTGCTCCCCATCTGGTTCATGCAATCGACATTGATGAGGCTTTACTGTTAAAAGTAGCGCAAAAAGCAGAGCGCCAGGACATTTCAAATATTGTTCTTTACAAATCCATTGATCATTTTCTGAGAAACGACACAAAGGAATTGGCCGACGTTCTGTTAACAGAGGTAATCGAGCACATGGATGAAAAATCTGCTGAAGAATTGATTTTAAAAATAATTCAGCATGTGAATTGTAATAAGTTGATTATCACGACGCCAAACCGTGATTTTAACCAATTTTACAATATCGAATTACGTCATGATGACCATCATTGGGAAATGAATGAACAGGAATTCAAAAGCTGGATTCAATCGATCATTCCCCCTGACTGGAACTATTCCCACTACGGAATTGGTGACAATGTGAACGGGATTCATACCACCCAAGGACTTGTATTAACAAGAAAAAACTGATTTTAGGAGGGGAAATCGAATGAAAATCGAGACGAAGCTTCATACGATTTATATGTTGATCGGTCCGACCGAATGTGGGAAATCGACGTTTGCTAAAAATGTTTTGCTTCCCCAATTACAGTTTTATGATGAAGAAATAAATTACCGAAGTAATGTCCAGTACCTCTCAAGTGATGATATACGCCAGGAAATCCTTGGCTTTCCATATGATAAATATGATTCGATGATGATGGAGTCCTCTGCCCAAGCGTTTGACCTACTTTTTCATAAGCTAAGGGCTGTGACGAGCTTTCCTGTTAATGCAGATTTTGTGATTGTGGATACAACGGGTCTTGCAGAAGATTTCCGAAAAAAAGTAACGGCAATTGCTCAGGAAAATCACTATCGACTAGAGGCCATCCTGTTTGATTATAAAAACATGAAAGACTATTACCAATCTGAACGTAGTAAAAAGGTGATTGCAACACATGTAAATCGAATGAGGCGTGATGTACTACCGTCATTAAAGCGTAGTGACTTCGATGACATCCATCGAATTCGTGCAAAAAACTTTCTCCAACCAGATTTATATGAAATTATGGTTGAAGATTTGAATGCGTATTTAACTCAAATACTTCCTCACCATTACTTTTACATCATCATTGGGGATGTTCATGAGACTCTAACATCGTTACAAAAAATGATTACTTTGCACGGATTTGCTATTCTCGATGGTAAAATTCAGGAAACCTCAAAAAGTGGCAATAAAAGATTTGTCCTAATTGGCGATTTTATCGATAAAGGAAATAACACGAAAGCAACCATTGAGTTTCTTTATCAAAATCGAGAATTCTTCTATTTTGTAAAAGGAAATCACGAAAACTTTGTCTCTAAATACCTAAATGATGAGATTCAAAATGTGGATTCGCAATTACTGGACGACTTTTTTACTTCCATTCCCGTTTTAGAAGCAGATCTTGAGTTGCAATCGAAGTTCCAGGTTCTAGTGGAATTATCGCGTGATTTTTATAGATTTATTGGCAAGAAGGACAACAGCTTTTATTTAACACATGCCCCTTGTCTTAATCAATATATTGGAAAAATGGATGTAACCTCACGGCGAAATCAACGTCGGTTTGCAACTGATTTTGAGGAAAATATCGAAGAACAACTACGCTTTTTGGAAAACGAAAGCGGGAGTAATTTTCCATACCATGTATTTGGTCATGTAGCCACAAAAGAAGTTGTGCGGATGAAAAATAAGATTGGAATCGATACAGGTTGTGTATCAGGAAATACCTTAACAAGTGTAGCTTTACAAACATCCAAGCCACTATTTAAGAGTGTTCCTTCTGCCGACAAGACTGCAAATGAAGAACTAGAAATAGATGGTAACAAGACTCCATTTTCTAACGAGTTACCGTCAGCCTTCTCTTCCCAGACAAAGGAAGTAAAGCTAATTGAATTGAGTGAAAATGATCAAAAACGATTAGATTACGTACTTCATAATAAAGTTAATTTTATCTCAGGCACGATGAGCCCTGCCGACAAGGATTTTCGAAGGAATGAACTCGAAAGCTTAACAAAAGGGTTAGATTTTTTCAAAGATGCTGGTGTAAGTGAAGTAGTTCTTCAACCGAAGTATATGGGTTCTCGCTGTACGATTTACTTGTCCCGAGATGTAGAGAAGTGTTATGCAGTGAGTCGAAATGGGTATAAAATTACTCATATTGATTTAACACAGGTGTTCCGCCAACTCCAAGTAAAATTTTCTGCATGGATGGATGAAAAAGCTATCGATATAATCATATTTGATGGTGAGCTGCTCCCTTGGAGTGCACTCGGAAAAGGGTTAATTGATCAACAGTTTGATGTCGTCGCCAAGGCACTTGAAACAGAAATTGAGTTTTTGAAAGAATTTGGATTCGAAAACCAGTTCTTGGATGTAGTTAGACGATATGAATTAAGTGGGTTTGATGAAGCGAGGTCTAAGTACTCTAAAAAAGACCTGATTGCTCATTTTGGTATGAACAATTATCAAACATACAAGGATTTAAAGGATATAATCGATCAAACACATACCTTATCTGAGCAGGAGAATGCCTATCAAATATTCCGCAGGCAGTTAGATCTTTATGCAAAGGATAAAGAGCTAGAATTTAAGCCCTTTTCAATATTAAAAGTGGTTTACTCAAATGGTGATGAGGAAATTCCTGATATGAAAACATCGGAAATGTTCTCGTTTATAAGTGAAGATGAATCTATGATTGTAAATGTACAGGAGCCGTACGATGGTGCTTTGGAATTTTTCAAGAAACTGACGTTTGAACGCGGTATGGAAGGTGTCGTCATTAAGCCAGAGATACCACAAGATAATCTTGTACCGTTTATGAAGGTACGGAACCCAGAATATCTTACACTTGTGTACGGATATGATTATCGGTTCCCAAACAAATATACTAAGCTTATGAAGCAAAAAAACATCAAGAAAAAGATCCGAAAATCGGTAAACGAATACAAATTGGGAATGGAAATGCTTCAAACCCGACTTGACGAGATTGGCCCAGAAAACAAAGCTTACAAGCAAACCGTCGCAAATCTCATCTTTGAAGAAAGTCAAGAACAAGATATTGATCCAAGATTATAGACATGCAATAGCCCCATACACGTTATGGGGCTAAGTTTAAGCTATTGTCCACTCGCTATTTCTCCCAAAGTTCAAAAAAACCTTATTTTAAGTAGGAGAGTTGATTAAAACATATCCGGATACAGCAGCACCATGGCATCGGAAATCGTATCCGCCATCTCCCGCGCCAATTTTTCAATCTTGTCATACACCTCAATATCCTTTTGAAAATCCTTATTGATCATAGTGACCGCTTCTTGTTTGGTTAAAGCAAGGTGTTCATAGAACATTTTTCTAAAAGCTTCTTCAGATATATATGGATTCCCAGTACTTAAAAACTTAGCAATCTTATCCGCATTTTGATACCACTTTTTTTCAGCAGTCATGGCTGCTTTTTGATCACCTGCTAATGCCGCTTTGACAAGCTCTGCCGCAAGCAACAAATGTTCCTGAATTAATTTGGCATAAGTAGTTGCAGCCTCGTCACCATATAATCGGCGAATCATATTTCCCATATCGGTTGCGTTTCTTAGTAGCCTTTTAAGAACAAAGTCGAGGTCGGGCAGTTTAAAAACGAGGCTAATAATCGCCATCCTTGTCCATGCCACATGCTCCTCCCAAAGACTGCGCATATCATTTCGATAATCTAACTCAGCCTGACTAATGCAACGATCCTTTTTTAATTGAGTATTTGGTACTTTAATAAACTCTCCGACCCGCAGATAATATGGATTTATTCCAGGGTTTGCAGCAAGAATTTCCTCAGCAGTGGTCTTGTATGCTTGCGCCAACTGCCAAAGACTATCCCCCGGTTGGATGGAATGTGTGTAAAAACGATTCAATTTTTGACACTCCTTTTAAGTAAAAATTTAGATGTTTATTAGGATATTCAAATTGAACCGAGTGGGTGAATGTCCAATAAATTAAGAAGGTGATTGGATATAATTGGAGAATTAAATATACAAAGACGTTTAAGGAGGAAAAAAGATGAACCGATTAAATCTCATTACACTCGGCACAAAGGACATTGTTAAATCTCATGAGTTTTTCAAGAAACTAGGATTTGATACTTCCATTAGAGGTTCAGAATCAGATCCGGCCATTATCTTTTTCAGAAATGAAGGAACGAGAATTGCGCTTTATCCGCTCGAGGAGCTGGCACTGGATGTAAATGAAGAAAACCCTCCGAAGATTGGAGCTGGTTTTCCGGGGATTACGCTTGCGTATAATGCAAAATCAATGGGAGAAGTAGATGAGGTTTTAAAAAAGGCAGAGCAGGCAGGAGCACAAATTCAAAAGGCGCCGAAAAAGACCGATTGGGGTGGCTATGGTGGCTACTTCACCGACCTTGATGGTTACTATTGGGAAGTAGCCTACGGAGAATCGTGGGAATTTGATGAATCAAATATGCTAGTGATTGAAGATCAGTGAGACAGATTATTGCAATGGGTGGCGGGGGCTTTTCGATGGAACCCGATAATCTTTTACTGGATCAATACATTTTGGCTCAAATCCGGAAAGATTCACCTAAAGTGTGTTTTGTTCCAACCGCTAGTGGTGATCAAACGAACTATATTGAGCGATTTTATAAGGCGTTTACTAGGCTTCCTTGCCGACCAACCCATTTATCGTTATTTGAACCGAATTTTAAGGATATGGAACAATATATGTTGGAGCAGGATATTATTTATGTCGGTGGGGGAAACACCAGGAATATGCTTCTTTTGTGGAAAGAATGGGGATTGGATACCGCCCTGAAAAACGCGTATAAAAGCGGGATTATCCTTGCGGGACTAAGTGCTGGTTCCATCTGTTGGTTCGAAGAAGGTTTGACGGATCCGTTAAATGCTCCATTGTATAAACTGGATTGTTTAGGCTTGTTGAAGGGGAGTAATTGCCCTCATTATGACGGTGAAAATAAAAGAAGACCTTCTTATCACCAATTAATTTTAGAAGGAAAAATTAAAGAAGGATACGCTGTTGATGATGGTGCGGCTCTTCACTTTGTAAATGAAGTCCTATCTAATTCGGTTAGTTCCAGACCAAAAGCAAAGTCTTATTTTGTTAAGAATGTTCATAATCAAATTGTAGAAGAGGAAATGAAGACCACCTACTTAGGCCAAGCATATGATAACGAAAAAGAAGGTTAAAATATGAACAAAGCAAGTTACTCAATGGTATGGAATTTAGATAATTTGTTTACAGATTCATCTCAGCTTCAAAACCATATTAAACAGCTAAAGATTAAGATAGAAGATTTCGAGGAAGAGTTAAATGATTTCGGTATTCTCCAAGAAAATGAAGTACATAAACTTGAATCTGCATTAAAGTTCATTGGAGACATTAAAGTCAACTTATCAGAAGCGAATTCTTTTATCACCTGTCTTTTGGCACAAAATCCGAAAAACCAAAATGCAATGAATCTAAGAGAGAAAACCACTTCAATCAGCGCTCGTTTTGACTCCTCAATAAAAAAGTTTCAAAGAGTTCTTCTGACCCCAAATCAACATGTGTGGGAAACGACATTAGAAACTGAGGAGTTAAAAAACTACAGGTATATACTTAATGAATGGCGTAAGAATGCAGATATGCTTCTGTCAACGGAAGAGGAAAAGATCATTTCAGATTTGATGGTCGATGGTTATCATGCTTGGGGACAATTTTACAATTCAATTTTAAGTAGTATTAAAGTAAAAATCCTTATCGAAGAAGAAACAAAAGAGTTATCAGTCGGTCAAGCCATTAATCTGCGTTCACATCCGAATGAGAATGTACGTAAAACTGCTCATCTTGCTTTAGAAAATATATGGAAAGAAAGAGAAGAACTATTTGCACAAATATTAAATCATATCGCAGGCTTTCGATTACAGGTTTACCAAAGCAGGGGGCTAGATGATGTCCTAACAGAGCCTCTATTACAGCACCGTTTGAAAGAGGAAACACTAAATGCAATGTGGTCGGCTGTAAGCAAATTTAAGGAACCTTTTATTCAGTACCTTAATCGAAAAGCAGAATTGACTGGCGATAAAAAAATGCAGTCTTATAATTTTTGGGCACCTGTTGGAAGCAGTAACCAAAGAATAGAATATGATGATGCTGTTACCTTTATTTTGGAGCATTTTAGTCATTTCGGAAATGAATTAGAAAGTTTTGCTCGGCATGCATTTGATAACGGATGGGTAGAAGCTGAAGACCGCTTTAATAAATCGAATATCGCATTTTGCGCAGGATTCCCTCTTTCTGAAGAATCTAGAGTGTCTATGACCTACGGTGGGAGAATGAATAGTGTTTTAACTTTGGCGCACGAATTGGGTCATGCTTTTCATAATTATGCGATGAAAAATGTTGATGGAATCAATAGGAGATATCCATTGAGCATAGCAGAAACTGCTTCAACATTCTCTGAACAAATCATTTTAGATGCTTCACTAGAACAGGCGGAATCCCCTGAAGAAAAATTATTTGTTCTTGACGAGAAATTAAAACGTAGTGTCATGAATTTCATGAATATCCATTCAAGGTTCCTGTTTGAAAAAAACTTTTACGAAGAAAGAAAAAAGGGGATAGTTTCTTCCAGCCGTTTAAATGAACTTATGCAAGAAGCTATAGATGAAGCTTATGACCGTTCAATAGAACATGCTTCTGTACGATCATGGGTTTGGACACCACATTTCTATATAACTAGCGCACCGTTTTATAATTTTCCATATACTTTTGGTTACTTATTTTCTCTCAGTCTTTATGCAATAGCAAAAGAAAAAGGAAAAGAATTTGAAAGGGAATATTTAAAATTACTTCGTGACTCGGGAAGCATGTCCGTAGAAGATTTAGTGATGAAGCATTTACATGAGGACATTACTTCAGCAGGCTTTTGGGAGAAAGGGATAAAATTATGTGCCAAAGATGCTGAAGAATTTATGAATTTAACTACTTCGTAACATAGAGGTTAAATCGTATGGAACAATTAACAATAGGGAATATTTAATTGGTAGATGACAAATACCAGAAGGGGAGTTGAGAACAATGTTTAGTCAAGTAGGTCAAATTATGTTGTATGTAAATAATCAAGATGAGGCTGTGAATTTTTGGACAGAAAAATTTGGATTTACGGTGGTTGCTGAGGAAGATAATGGTCAAATGAGATGGATTGAGATTGCTCCGAAAACGGGCGCAGAAACAAGTATTATTCTCCACAACAAGGAATTCGTTGAAAAAATGTCGCCTGGATTGAATCTTGGTACACCTTCTTTAATGTTTTTCACGGAGGATCTCGATCAATTATACAGTGACTTAAAAAACAAAAACGTAACCGTTGGGGAAATTGTAAATATGCCTTCAGGTAAAGTATTTAACTTTGCTGATAATGAAGAAAATTACTTTGCAGTTACCGAGAAGAATTAAATTACATTAAATAATTTCCTTCGACTACTTTAATGTTACGGGCTCGGTCTAAGAGTACATAACATAAAAAATTTTTAGCAGTCCAATTAGCATATTAATTGGATTGCTTATTTTTATTGGTTTAAATTTATCTATGAGTTAAATCAGGTAGGATTAACGCTTTTTGGTTGAAGTCATTTAGGTAACGAAGCAGTATTTTTGCTGATCTTATTAAATAAATTTTCGGATAAAAAGGAAAATAACAAAAGAAACAACTGCCAAAATAACCCTTACTATTCTACCATTCTTGTTTATCGCTGTTTCAATTAATAATACTACCGCAAATAAAACCCATATCTTCTCAATAAAAAACATCCCAATTAATGTGAAAATTGAAAATCCAAATATCGGAAGTATCATAATTAATGAAAATATAAAAAGTGCACCTAAATAGGATAGTCTTGTCTTAAGCGAATATCGTTTATAATATGAGAATGCTAAGAAGCAAATAACAATTAAAAAGGAAATCCAATAAATAATCATTTTTAATCCTCCACTTTAAATATAAATTGATAGTAAAATAATATTTTTGTAATAACCATTAATTCAATAAAGTATTCAATTTCGACCTGAGTCTTTAACAGAGCCATGAATTATAAAAGAAATATCGGATACATATGTAAGCAGTTATTTATGACGAGCTAGGATTTTCTCCTCTGACTCTGGACCCCCAAAGTGTACTGTCATCTCAGGAGCATTTAGAAGATGAAGCAAATTAAGATCGCCTTCACCCCAAGGTTCAATCCTTATTTTTGGCATATTTCTTGGTTCCAAAATGTCACTCACCCCTTCATATTACAAAATTAGAAAATTAATTTTCCATTTCACTTATAAACGCATGCGTATTCCCTTCTGTATCTTTAAAGAAAGTCATCCAAGTTTCAGTTCTTTCCATTTTTGCTACAATATGTGGTTCATCAATAAAGGATACTCCATCATCCGAAAATTTATCATAGGTTTCCATTATATTTTCAACTTGAAAATATATAACAGAACTTGCCTGGGAATACTCTTCTTTCTCAGGCAAACTTAGAAGAATTTTTGTTCCATTACAATCAAAAAATGCCATTGAATCTGTTGAAAAGAGTAGAGGTAGACCAAGTCTCTTATAAAATGTCACTGCCCTATTTATGTCTTTTACAGGCACCCCGATTTGATTTATCTTTTGGATGAAATTCGTTTTCATATCTTCGCACTCCTAATATATAATTTCCAAATAATGTTGATTAACACTATTACTTAATTATAAAATGAAAACATTAAATAGTTAATTTAATTTAGAATATTTACCAATTAATAATTGCATGTGGTAATTCACTTAAGCTAACGTGTTTTTTATATTTAATAAAGTGGAGGGATCAATGATGGAATGTAAAAAGGTTAAGAAACTTTTTAAGGTTGTCGGTATCAAAGGCAGTGGAGCTTTTGCAGATTTTGGTACTGAAGTTCCAAAACTTGCTCAGCAAATGATGAATCGTATAGACGAAATTGAATATTGTTCTGGTACTGAAATCGCCCTTTTCGAACCTAAAAGGGATGCAGACCATTTGGAAGGTTACTATTATGTAGGATTAATTGTTAATGAGCCTTTAACAGAAGTTCCATCAGGAATGGAATATATCGAGACTCACCAAGATTATGTCACGACTAGAGGAGACATTAATGAAATCGGAAACCTACATGACTACTTGTTGCAATGGACAGTTGTGAAAGGTTATGAAAGAGATCTAGATTCTTATATTGTTGAAACCTATCATCCAATCGAGAATGGTGCAGAAGAAGTAGAGATTTATTTACCTGTTCAGGCATAATATTGATAAATTTTGGACTGTTTTCTACTAACGACGGAAATACTTTGATAATTAATAAGTCTAAAAATGAGGTGATGCGGTGTCAGTTCAAGGTCTTAATCATTTTTTATTTTCTGTTTCTAATTTAGAGGATTCAATTGAATTTTACAAAAATGTGTTTGATGCAAAGTTATTAGTTAAGGGTAGAAGCACTGCCTATTTTGATTTAAATGGTATATGGCTTGCTCTTAATGTGGAAAAAGATATTCCTCGTAATGAAATTAGCCAATCATACACACATATTGCATTTTCAATAGAAGAAAAAGATATTGATAATATGTACCAAAAACTGAAGGAATTGAATGTAAATATACTGTCAGGTCGTAGAAGAGACGAAAGAGATAAAAAATCAATTTACTTTACGGATCCTGATGGACATAAGTTTGAATTTCACACGGGTACTTTACAAGACAGGCTCGATTATTACAAGAAGGAAAAAGTACATATGGATTTTTATAATTAATGACTGTTACAAGCACATGTGGTGGAAATTGTGTCGCAAGTTGCACTTATGGCAGGATAATGGGCAAATAGCGATTAAGAGGTCTTGTTCAATAGGTGCAAAAGTGGAACAGGGAGTCGGTAAGGCAACTCCCTGTTTCTTATTGTGTTAATCAAAGCAGGCTAATTAAATAAGGAAAATTCTGTAACCATAACAAATATGAATCGTATATGTAATCAGGGTATCGAATTTTGCTACTAACGGATGAAATATTTGTAAAATAATGGGGAAAAGGTGAGGTATGTTAGCACTAGTAAGTATCATAATGGGGTATATATTTGGTTGTATCCATGGCTCAACCATTGTTGGCAAGCTTAAAAAGGTGAATATTAAGGAAAGTGGAATTAAAAATGCGGGAGCTTCTAACACCACGATTGTTTTAGGGTGGAAATACGGGATCATAGTAGCGTTAATTGATATTGGAAAAGGGATAATACCAGTTTTATTTATGAAAAACTGGTTAAACAGCTATTCCCTCGATGAGAGCACCTTTTATTTTCTAGTCTTTTTAACTGGAGCTTTTGTCATTATCGGTCACATTTTTCCTGTAACGATGAAGTTTAACGGAGGAAAAGGAACGGCTTCAATGATAGGAGTTGTATTCGCAATCGATTGGAAGGTCGGGTTAATCGGATTTGCTGCTCTAATTATGGTTACGCTTATTAGCGATTATATTCCAATTGGTGTTCTGGCGATGTATCTATGCTGGGTAGGCCTTACTTATTTATTTGGGTATCCGCCCAATGCAATATTGATTACAATCGCCTTAACATTGCTATGTATCTATAAACATCTTGAGAATTGGAAACGAATCCAAAACAAAACAGAAACCAGGATTTCAAGTATGCTTAAAATTAGGCGTAAAACGTAAGGGAGGCCAATGCTGAGTGGAATTCAAATTTGGGGATTTTGCAATTGTTCTACCACCTTTACATGTAACGATTATCGGATTAATTATTATTTTCTTTTTGGTAAGGTGGAGCAAGCAATTAGAAACCCGACGTTTTACAGTTTTCCCTTACTTTTTAATAAGCACTTACATTGCTCCAATTTTTTCTCATAGTTCAAAAGAAGGTGTCTTCGAATTATGGATTCCATTGGGATTTATTATTGTTTTCGTTTATATGTTTCGAAATAAAAGAAACCACCCATCGAAAATCAAAGCAAGTATATTAGGACTTTGCATAGCCTTATATCAGTTAATCCTTCAATATGTTGGATAGCCTTTTTTGAATTAGGGAGGTGTTTTTGTGGCAAAAAAAATCGTTTATTCGATACATCCTCCAGAAAATTTTGAGGAATTATTGAAATTATATGTGCTATTAGGATGGAATTCACTAAACTTAAGCGTTAGTGAATTAGAAAAAATGTGTAAACAAAGTTGGTTTGCCGTATATGCTTTTGACGGGCCACAATTAGTAGGAATGGGTCGTGTTATTTCTGATGGCGTTATAACGGCACTAATATGTGGGGTTTGTGTTCATCCAAGTTATCAGTCAAAAGGAATAGGTAAAGAAATAGTAAATCGAATCATAAAACATTGTGAGCAAAGTAAGGTGATTCCACAGCTTATGTGTGTAGAAGGCTTGGAGCCCTATTATAATGATTTGGGTTTTATGAAATTTTCGATTGGAATGACGAAAAGTATAAATCGCTAATGTTGGTTTTTCAAAGAGCATTAATTTGGACGTAGGACTAAAAAACAAAAAAGAGAACCAGCATTGTTTAAAACACAATCTTGGTTCTCTTATTATTAATTGTTCTGGTTCATTCCGAAATCCCCAGAAAACTTCATCACAACTGCTTTTATTTCTTCCAATTTCTCAGGTTTTAAAAGGCTTATCATCTTAGGGATAAACTCTTGAATATCTTCTTGTGAAAAAGTACCTTCAGCTTGTTTCCTAAAATTTTCTGTTAGTATTTCTTTTGCCTCATCTTCTTTGCCCTCTTGAACCCTTTGTAAAATAAAATTTAAAAACATTTCTTGCGCTTGCTTGTCCATTTGTTTGGCCTCCTAGATCATATATAACACCTTTTGGTTTCGTTTTATATTATAACATCAAAGGGTGGTATGCTAAATAAATTTTTTCCAATATCGTTTAACGTTATTCAGCGGGTTCCTATCGATTGACGAAAACCTTATGAATATAGTATTACTATATTCATAAGGTATATTGAAAGCGATTTCCTAAAAGTCAGTTTGATTCTTATTTTACTATCAGTAATTACATTTTGAAATTGGAGGAAGTAAAAATGTCTAACATTCCATCTATTCTGAAATCCTTAAGGGTTCCTGTTATCGGATCACCGATGTTCATCATTAGTAATCCAAAGCTAGTGATTGAACAGTGTAAGGCAGGAATCGTGGGCTCAATGCCTGCACTTAATGCTAGACCTGCCTCACAACTAGATGAATGGCTAGCTGAAATAACGGAAACGCTAGCTGACTACAATGCAAAAAATCCTGACCGTCCGGCGGCACCGTTTGCGATTAATCAAATCGTACATAAATCAAATGACCGGCTTGAACATGATATGGAGTTATGTGTGAAGTACAAGGTACCAATTATTATTACTTCGCTAGGTGCCCGTGAAGAGGTTAATATAGCTGCCCATAGCTATGGGGGAATCGTGTTACATGACGTCATCAATAATAAGTTTGCTCATAAGGCGATTGATAAAGGGGCGAATGGTCTAATTGCCGTTGCTGCAGGGGCAGGAGGACATGCGGGAAGCAAGAGTCCATTTGCTTTAGTTCAGGAAATACGCGCGTGGTTTGACGGTCCATTGGCCTTAGCAGGTTCGATTGCAAATGGGAAGTCAATCTTAGCGGCTCAAGCGATGGGGGCAGATTTTGCCTATATCGGTTCGCCATTTATCGCTACACATGAAGCACGGGCGGCACAAGAATACAAGCAAGCTATCGTTGAAAGCACGTCCGATGATATTGTGTATAGCAACTTATTTACAGGAATTCATGGAAACTATCTTGCTCCATCCATACGTGCAGCGGGCTTAGATCCTGAAAATCTTCCTGAAAGTGATCCATCAAAAATGAATTTTGGTGGAAATGGGAATACAAAGGCTTGGAAGGATATTTGGGGAAGCGGCCAAGGAATCAGTGTAATTAACGAGGTAATAAGCGCAGGAGAGTTTGTTAATAAGCTCCACCAGGAATATTTAGGAGCAAGAGACAGCTTAATGAAGGCAAGCCGAGTATTTGTTTAATGAAAAAAGGTGCTTACCCCTAGCTTTGGGTAAGCACTTTTTAGTTCATATATAAAACGAAACGAAATAGCAATTGAACAAATTTTAATTATTTTTTATTTGTGCGTACAACTCATCATATTTTTTGGCTAATGTAAAATCCAAATCTGTTAGACCTCTCGCTCGCCAAGAAGTAATTTTGATGGTTATAAGTTTATAGTCAATCGAGATAAAGGGATGATGGTTCATGCGTTCTGACAGGGAGGCAACTTTTTGAACAAATTCGATACCTTTTAGATACTCCTTGAATCGATACTTCCGTGCAATCCACTTTGCATCAATTAGCTTCCAGTTTGGATTTTCAGTCAATTTATTTTGGATGGCTTCTTCACCTAATTTTTCTATAATCTTTGCCCCCTTTGTAATTGGGCCGATGAACCTGTCCTGAGTGCCCCAAATCATGGAACGATTTCAAATATTGTTCCTTGGTTTAAATCAGCCACATTTAAAGAGCCATAGACCCCTAAATATAATCTGGTTTGGTCTAAATTTGATCCTAGACTAACATAATATGCAGGCTGAGTTCCGAAATCATAATCCGTCTCAATTATACTATAGTCACTGAGCTTACAATCTGGTCTTCCCCTTGTATAAGCTAAAGCTCCTCTAACCGGAGCTTGAGATTCCTCCTTCCGGGCAAGGTCGATAAACACCACACTGCCTGTTAAAGCGGGAATGCCACTACCCATATAAGGGTGGACACCTGTTAGTGCAGTGCCCGCAAACTTATCAGAACGGGCATCTTCATGGTAATAACTCGTTAATGGCTGAATCCGTTGTACTGAAGTTTGAATGGCTTCATTGTAATAGGCAATCGCTTTTTCATCCAATTTAGGATTCCCAGTACAGCGGGTTATGGTCGAAGTAGGCAAAGCCCCTTCCCACCCTCGCCAACCAAAATTAATAAGGTCGGAACGCGTGCTTTGTCTTACAAGCTGGGTAACCGGTATTGGTTTATATTGTACAAATGAAAAGATTGATTCTACCAAATCTTGCCCGACATTTCCTACGTATTTAATATACTGATTGTAGTATCTTTGAAAGGAAATCCCGGGTATATTCCGAACCCCTTTAGCCATCACCGTAAGTGTTTCCTGAATAGGTAGTGGTAGTTCGTTAAAACGTGTGACAACGGGTGGATTTTGAATGGATGTATTTTTACTCACATCAATTTCAATGATTTTACCGGCGATTTCCATGTCGTCCTGGCTTAAATTAAAGGGATCGTAGCCTGATCCACCGTCTCCAGTTGTTAAAACAAGTTTTCCAGTTTCAGGTGAAAAGTTTAAGCTATTCACACCATTATGATTTAAAAATGGTCTTCTTATGTTCAGCAATGTCCGTCGCTTTTGAGGTCGACCGTCTGCTTGCAAAATCCATTCTTCAACTGTATCGATATGATTGTATTGAGTATCCCGATTCGTCCATCGCAGGTTTAATGTGTTGGGGTCACATGGGTTAGGTTTAAATGAATCAGAAAGGGCATCGGGACCTTGTGATCCAGCTAATGAATAATGAAGATAAAACAAACCGTTGGAATAAAATGCAGGATGAAATGCCATTCCTAGTAAACCTCGTTCATCATATCCGCTGGCAAGTTTTAGAATTCTTGGGCGAATATCTAAAAAAGTTCTGATATCTCCGTTTCCTATGTAAAAGATTTCGCCTACCTGAGTTGCAATAAATAATCTTTCAACGGAGTCACCCGGAAGGATAGCTGTTTTTAAAACAGTGGGTAAATTAATCCGATTTACAATGGGACGTAAACGAACCTTGGCTTCTCTTAACAAACTTTACACCCCTTCTCATTGTTTTCTCTTATCAGAATATGAGTAGAAAGGTCCTAATAGTACCTATAGGCGATGCCGACTCGTTCCGAAAAATTCCCTCTTTAACTTCCTGCTTACATATGTTAGAATGCAAGTATACAAACTTAATAGAAAAGCGCACTTGGAGGAGTCTGTCACCAAGGGATATCTATGTCCTTTGGTAACAGGCTCTTTTTGCGTTTTAGGAAGAAAATAATATTTGAAAGGTGGAATTATATGTTCATTCTTCAATTAGCAATCATTATCATTGCTGCTAAACTGGCCGGTGCACTAAGTGTAAGGTTTGGTCAACCTTCTGTCTTGGGAGAAATTATTGTAGGGGTTTTACTGGGGCCATCCGTTTTCGGATTAATCGAAGCAACTGATACCTTATCCACATTCAGTACAATTGGTGTGATTTTGTTGATGTTTATCGCCGGGTTAGAAACGGACCTCGGGGAATTTAAGAGATCTGGTAAATCATCGACCTTTGTAGGTTTTGGTGGGATTATTGTTCCATTGTTTTTAGGATATTTTGTAGGGGTCATGATGGATTTATCAAACTTGCAATCTTGGTTTTTAGGTGTCATGTTTTCTGCGACAAGTGTTAGTATCTCCGTTCAAGCTCTGAAAGAAATGAACCAATTAAAAACTCCTGAAGGAACGACAATCTTAGGTGCTGCGGTTCTGGATGATGTAGTGGTAATGATTATTTTAGCCTTCTTAATGAGCTTTGCTGGGGGCGATGTATCATTAACGACATTGGTTATTAAGAAAGTATTGTTCTTTGTGTTTGCTATTTTAATTGCTTGGAAAGTGGTTCCGTGGGTCATGGATAAACTCACAAAATTACCTGTCAGTGAGGCGGTCATTTCAGCTGCAATCATTATTTGCTTTATTTATGCATATGTAGCTGATTTTACAGGTGTTGCAAATATTATTGGAGCATATATTGCGGGTATTGCCATAGGCTTAACCAAATTCAAACAAGAGGTTTTTGAAAAAGTAGAATCGATCAGTTACTCTATTTTTGTTCCGGTATTCTTTGCCTACATTGGGATTTCAGCTCAATTTTCCGGCATTCTTGACAATTTAGGTTTGATTATTTCGCTTAGTATCTTCGCTATTTTAACCAAGTTTATTGGGGCAGGAGTGGGTGCCAAGCTCTCAGGCTTTAATTGGAACAGCTCAATGGGAATTGGTTCAGCCATGGTTTCCCGTGGTGAAGTGGCATTAATTGTTGCATCAATGGGAATCGCATCAAATTTAATCAATCCAGATTTATATGCGACAATGATTGTTGTTGTAATTGTAACAACGGTGGTTACTCCTCCGATGATGAAAATCTTTTTTAATTCGAATATGAAAACTGAATCAAAAATAAGTCGATCAATTAGTTAGGTAGCATTCTTAGGATTGACGGAGAAGTAGAACTTGTTGAAAGATTGGAGGATGGAGATTATTAATCTTCATCCTTTTTTAATCTGGTTGGTTATAATGAAGTTAGTATTACTTTTAAGGAAGTGGAAATGATGGATTTCGAAACAGTGATGCAGGAGCTTGAAGCCCTCGGTAAGGAGCGAATGAAAAAAATATACATGTCCAATGGTGCAAAAGAGCCGCTATTTGGGGTTGCTACAGGTGCGATGAAACCAATCGCAAAGAAAATAAAAATAAATCAACCCTTAGCTGAAGAGCTATACGCCACAGGTAACTATGATGCGATGTACTTTGCGGGTATCATTGCTGACCCAAAAGGTATGACGGAGTCGGATTATGATCGTTGGATGGATGGGGCCTATTTTTATATGATATCCGATTATGTAGTGGCCGTCACTTTGTCAGAGTCAGATATTGCACAAGATGTTGCTGATAAATGGATTGCAAGTGGTGAAGAGCTACGAATGTCAGCGGGTTGGAGTTGTTACTGCTGGCTGTTAGGGAATCGCAAAGATCATGAATTCTCCGAAAGCAAGCTTTCCGAAATGCTAGATTTGGTGAAGAATACAATTCATAATTCACCAGAACGAACAAAATCTGCTATGAATAATTTTATTTACACCGTAGGGATTTCATATGTGCCGCTACATGAAAAGGCAGTCGAAACCGCAGATAAAGTAGGTATAGTTGAAGTTAAACGGGAAAAGAAAAAAAGTAGCTTCCTTAACTCGTACGAAAGTATTCAAAAAGAATTGGATAGAGGCAAGCTTGGTTTCAAACGCAAATATGTAAGGTGTTAAAATATTTCATAAGGACGACCAGTTAACTGTTCGTCTATTTTTTGACCATTAAAAGAGAAAAAGCCTCATTAAAGATAACGGGTTCTGTTTTCGAGTACAAAAAGTTAAATAACGTATTGATTAGCAGTCGAATTCGCATATGAATTCGACTGTTTTTTTGGTTGGTATAATGTGATAAGTAAGGTAATTATGAGTGAAATAGCACCCTAATACGCACCTTTTATCAAGGTGGCAGAAGTTTGTGTGCCTTTGCTAATTCGTATGATAAAACGATACCAAGTCTATTACCATATTTCTTATTTATTAAGCAGGTTTTTTGGATATTTTTTTAATATAAAGAGAGATGTTATTCAACTAACGGAGCAGTTTAATTCAATAAAATATTTCAGTTTCATCCAATAAAAGGGTAACCAATGTTAATATTAAAGTAGATATTGATAATACCTAATAGGAGGAATTTTAATGGTTGTAGGCTTAATTGTATTGGGAATTATTCTATTGATTTTAGGATTTTTAACACCTATTGCTTCGGGAACAACTATATTAATTTCTGTAATTTTATTTGTTTTAGCACTGGTGCTCTCATTTAAAAAAAGAAGGGTATCAAATAACTGATTATTAAGCTAACGGGGAGCGATGATCCAAGATGAAGTGACCCCAAAAA
>NZ_JBALOP010000046.1:0-684 GCF_036962685.1 Bacillus sp. JJ1566
AATCGTGGCATCCGCCGGATGCTTTAACAGTATTCATGGGGTTTAAACCCCACTGAATACTGTTAATCTTTTCCATCTAATATTGCTTTTAAAATATATTCTACATGTGAATGAGCCAAACTTTTTACATCGTCATAGGTTTGGTTGCTTCTACAATAATGTGTGACAAAGCCATGGATGGATAGGAAAATTGACCAGATATCCTGAATACTTGCTTTTTGGTTGCTTAAATTCGAAATGGCATTTGCAAACATCCCATAGCTTTCAAGAGGCTCTTGTTGAATACAGCTTTTTACTTCCTCATCGTTGATTAGAAACATTAACTCATAATGGCTCTTATGTGTAAGCCCAAATTCAATATATCCTAATAAAATTCTTTTCACTTTTTCTTCTGGTGGTAGATCCTGAGTGATAATTTGATTTAAAACCTGGTTCAACATTTCAAAATCTTGAACAACCATCGCATAAAATAAATCCGCTTTGTTCTTAAAATGATAATAGATTGCGCCATGGCTATACTTTAATTCCTTTGCGATTTGACGCATGGAAACATGTTGATAGCCTTTCTGAACAAAAAGTTCATGGGCAACCTCCATGATTTTTTCACGTGATAATTCCTCTTGAACCTGTTTTCTTGGTGACATTTTAAGTTTTTTCTCCTTTATCAAATACGCCAAAGCGTAT
>NZ_JBALOP010000046.1:723-34805 GCF_036962685.1 Bacillus sp. JJ1566
AGACGTTGCCACAGGATGTGGCGTTCTTAGTCTTTGATCTTACGCTGTGAAAAATTTCCTTTAAAAAATCGTGGCATCCGCTGGAAGCGTTAATATTATTTAGTCGGGGGTTAATGCCTCGACTAAATAATATTAACCACTGTTCAATTATTAATATATTCCAGATTAAACCAGATGTCAATCTCTTCCATGCACATTTTATAAAATAATCAATACAATATAAAAGCGGACCCACACAAGAGTCCGCCATCATTTTACTATTCAGCTTTACTTAAAACTTGTTGTTCTTGTTGCTCTTCAGCATTGTTCGAAGCTTTTTTCTGCTTCAAATACCCAATTGCTACAACTGCAGCAACAACTAGGATTTCAAAGCCATACTTCACAAAGCCATTACTAAATACTGGGCTTAGGAATGGTTCTGCAACAATCATCTTTGAAGCAGTCCAAGCTAAAATCGCTGCACCAATTGTAATGATGATTGGGAATCGATCAATTAACTTAATGAACATGGTACTTCCCCAAATCATAATTGGAACTGAAATAATAAGTCCTAATACCACTAATAAGAAGTTACCTTGAGCAGCACCAGCAACCGCTAATACATTATCTAGACCCATTAGAGCGTCAGCAATAATAATGGTTCGAATAGCGGCCCAGAAGCTTCCAACTGCCTTAATTTCATGGCCTTTATCATCTGTTAACAGATTATAGGCAATCCATATAAGAAGGATACCTCCGACAACTCGTAAACCTGGGATTCCAAGAAGCCATACAACTGCTAAGGTTGCAGCAATCCTAATTGCAATCGCTCCTACAGTTCCCCAAATAATTGCCTTTTTCTGTTGTTCTTTTGGTAAATTTCTAGCTGCTAAGCCAATAACAATGGCATTATCTCCTGCAAGCACCAAATCAATCCCAATAATAACTAAAAGTGCGGTTAAAAATTCTAAGCTAAAAAGTTCCATCAAAGATCTCCCTTCTCTTTCTATAAAAATTTTATTCTATCAAATTAGGAAAAACATAATTGCCTTTCACTAGAATAAACTACTTCACTGTTGTTATATATCTATCATCTAAACGCTTTTCAATCTTTTCAAGCTCTTCCTTGTCTTGTAAAATCTCTTCTTTATTCTTTTTAATTAATTCCTCTAATGATCCTGTTTCTATCTTTCTTTTAAGCATACCTTTTCTCACCTCTCGATCTTGCCCTAAAAACGAAAATGACCTCTACCGTAATTGGTAAAGGTCATAAAATAAAGACCTCTACCGTAAGCGTGGTAAAGGTCTTGCTAACAACGAATAAGTTGCCAACAAAGCCGAGAGTGGCGACACTCTGAAATGACGACTTTGCTGTAAAAGCTACTCCCCTTTAGGAGAACAATATTCAAAATATTTATTATTAAAATCAATTTTACATGTAGTTTATTCTATTGTCAACACTTTTAAATAATATTTTTCCCGTAAAAAATTTCATCCATCTCCGTAATGAGCTTTTCTGCAATAGTTAATTCCTCTTCAGGTGTAAGTTTTTCCTTCGTGTTGCTGAAAAATAAATAATGTTCGAGGTCAAATTCCTTCAGCTTGCATTTCGTGTGAAAAATATTTTCCTGATACACATTCACATCGATCATATGATACATTTCTTGGATTTCGTCCGGAATATAGTTTTGAATGGAATTAATTTCATGGTCAATAAACAGTTTATGTCCGGTCACGTCTCTTGTGAATCCACGCACACGATAATCAATCGTCATTACATCCGTTTCGAACGATTGGATCATATAATTTAATGCTTTTAAAGGAGATATTTCCCCGCAGGTTGACACATCAATATCCGCTCGAAATGTACTAATCCCTTCATCTGGATGTGATTCTGGATAGGTATGAACGGTGATATGACTTTTATCCATCTGTGCAACAACAGATCCTGGAATCGGTCCTGGGGACTCTTCAAACGCTTCATCGGGTGACTCATCAACAGGTCCTTCTGATACTAAAATCGTAACACTTGCCCCCTGCGGTACATAGTCCTGCTTAGCAACATTTAAAATATTTGCACCGATAATATCCGCAACATTGGTTAATATTTCGGTTAAACGATCGGCATTATATACATCGTCAATATATTCAAGATATGCATTACGTTCCTTTAAAGACCTTGTATAACAGATATCGTACATGTTAAAGCTTAATGATTTCGTAAGGTTATTGAAACCATGTAGTTCTGTTATCTGATTTGGAGAAAGCTTCATTTAATTGTCCCCTTTTTCTATATTTTTTCCATATTTTTATGTTGGTTGAAACGCGGGATTCTATTCATTTTATATGGATTTAATTAATGGACAAAAAAAATCCGGCTAAATAGCCGGACACTGTAAATGATATGATCATTTAAAAGGGGGGTATGAAAAAGCTTATCTTTTCCATGTCTTTATACTATCCAGAAAATATGAACAAACTATGAATAAAGAATTAAGTTTCTATTAATAATGACTTTTTGCCCCTTTTTTATATAACACATATAATCATTTGATTAGATGCTACCAAAATCATAATATTCGAACATTTTGCAAGCAAATTATACACATTAATGAGTATCCTTGCTATGGTAGTCTATGTTTGTAATCGTTTACAAATAATTTAAAAAATAGGAGGGCAAATGGTGAGAAAGTTTAAACGTATTGTAGCAGTGCTAATGTGTTTTCTTTTATTGTTGCCAAATTTAGGCTGGAATGTGTTAGCGGCTGAAGATGTATCAACTGAGATGATTCAAATTCCTGAATCCTCTAATTGGAAAGGTGCTGTCGGTGGAGATGTTGGTGGTAATGATAAAATTTCTGCTGATAACTTTTTAATTAAGGAAAATGATGACGGCTCGGTCAATATGAGTGTAAAAAACAATCGAGGGAAAATTGCAAATGACTTAGAAGGAATCGCTTATTATTTTCAGCAAGTTGACCCTACTGAAAACTATGAATTGGCTACAAAGGTCAAAGTTGATTCCTTTGATGCGAATAATCAAGTTAGTTTTGGTGTAATGCTTAGGAGCAATCTATTAATTTCAACAGAAATAAAAACAGGGGATTATCTTGCCGTTGGAGGAATCAGACAAGATATTCGAGGATTTTTTAAAGAGGGGTCGGAATCATATAAATACCCAGATGAACTTGACTTTACCGCGAATAACCCTGCACCTGGTGAGGAATACATACTTAAACTTAGAAAAGAAGGCAATGTCTATCAATTAACGGTTGGTGAAGAAACAAAAACTTTTACTGACTTTACTGGAGAAATCAATTATGTTGGTCTTTTTGCTGCGCGAAATATAAGCGTCATCTATTCTGACATTCATTTAAACAAACTTAAAAAGGTGCAAAGATTAGAAGTAAACAGCGAAAACATGAAAACTGAATATCTGACCGATGAGGAATTAAACCTAGATGGATTAGTTGTTAAAGCTATTTACGATAATGGTGAAGAAGCTATTTTATCCGAAAATGAATATATTGTTACCGGATTCGATAGCAGCACAGTTAGTACAAATACAATTACTATTAACTTCGGTGGTGCTAAAGAGACTATTGATCTCACAATTAAGGCGCTAACATTACTAGATTTATCAATTAAGTATTACCCAGCTAAAACTGTTTATTACCCTGGCGACAAATTTGATCCAGCAGGTTCAGAAATACTAGGTACTTTTAATAATGGAGAAACTTACTCGCTTTCCGAAGACCAAATCGACTTTACCGTTGATAATGTAACGATTGACGACAATTTTTCATTTAATAAGCCAGGAACTACGACAATTTCTATTGTTCCAAAGGATTTTCCAACTGTTACGAAGAGTTTTACTGTAACTGTTAAAGACACCGAACTTAAAGGGCTGGAAGTAGTAAAACAACCTGCAAAAACACAGTATTTTATCGGGGATGAACTCGACCTTACAGGAATGGTCGTTTATGGCATCTATAAAGATAAATCAAAAGTTAGATTAATGGATAACGAATACACTGTTTCCGGTTTTGAATCTAAAACAACTGGTAACAAAAATGTGGTAATTAGCCATAAAGATGCTAGTGAAACGATCACTTTCAATGTAAAAGAAAAAGAAGCATTAAAATTAAAGATAACTCAGTATCCAACTACAACTTTTACGGTTGGTGATAGTTTTACATCTGATCGATTAGAGGTTTCAAAGATATACGATAATGGAGATCAGGAAGTATTATCATCTGATGCATATGTTATTGACTCTAGCACGTTCAATAGTGATAGGACTGGAATGTATTCGATAACTGTGACACCTAAGATGGATGTTCTTGATCCGGTTACTTATAAAGTTACAGTGAGAGATCAAGTAGAGTACAAATTTGAGTTTATTCGCTTTGGACAATCTACATCAGACGGAAAAAATACAATTGAGTACTTAGAAAACGATACTGTTCGTTTAGCAGCGGTTGATGGTGCAGGTAAAATTACCGGTGACCATGATGGTATCTCCTTCTATTACACTGAAATTGATGCGGATGAAGATAATTTCGAACTCTCGGCTGACATTAAAGTAATTGAATATGCAAAGAATCCTCATGATGGACAAGAATCCTTCGGAATTATGGCCAGAGATGCTATTTTTGAAAGTGGCGACCAAAAAGGAATCTTTTCAAGTAATATTGCTGCAATCGGCGGATTCTCGGGTGGTACGAGAGAAGATAATGGAACTCAACTATTTGTAAGAACTGGGGTAACATCACCGGACGGTACAGGAAGCCAAGGCATACAGAAAGAAATGCTAAAGGCAGAAAGACCAACAGCTGATAATACGAAAGAATACCGTCTTACTCTCAAGAAAACAAACAATGGATTTACTGGAATCATAAATGACGGTGATCAGATGATCGAAAAAGATATCTATGCACCAGATATCCTAAATGTTCAAAATGGCAAAGCGTATGTTGGTTTCTACACTGCAAGGGTCGCAACAATCGAGGTTAGCAATATTGACTTTAAGGCAACTGCGGCTGCAACAGATGCTCCTAAAGGTGAAGCACCTGTTAAAGAGGTCACTCCTCAATTTGACATTTTATCATTGGACAAGACCTCTGAACCAAATTATCGACTCATTGTGCAATCCAATGTTAATGGTTCTGTAACAATTAAAGAAGGCAATGAAGTGATTGGTTATGATGTACCAATGAAGGCTGGACAAAAATTTGAGATTCCAACAACGATAGCCCAAAATGCAAATACAAACTTTAGCTTTGTATTCATCCCAGACGAAACTCAAAAACTAACAAACTATGATCGAATTATTCAAAACTTCACAGTTGAAATGAAAACCTATGCTGAAGATGGAAATATTTATGTATCACCGAACGGCTCAAGCGCTGGAGATGGCTCAAAGGAAAAGCCGTTAGACTTAGATACAGCGATTGCGTTTGTAAAACCAGGTCAGCACATCTATGTGATGGAAGGTCAATATGTAAGAAATAGAATACTAGAAATTAAGAAATACAATGATGGTACTAAGGATGAAATGAAGTACTTATGGGCTGACCCCGAGGCTGAAACTCGACCTGTAATAGATTTTGATAAGAAAACAGAAGGTGTTATTCATAGTGGGAACTATTGGCATGTAAAAGGCTTAGATTTCACACAATCTGCTGGCAACACAAAAGGTTACACAGTTGGCGGACACCATAATATTATTGAAAATATTAAAACATATGCGAACGGTGACACCGGTTTACAAATCAGCCGTACAGATGATTCGAATCGGATCGCTGATTGGCCATCCTATAACTTAATTCTAAACAGCGAATCATTTGATAACCGAGACCCGTCTGATAATAATGCGGATGGTTTTGCTGCAAAATTAACGGTTGGTGAAGGTAATATCTTCAGGGGTACAATTGCTCACAATAATATCGATGACGGCTGGGACCTTTATACAAAGGTTGGTACGGGTGCAATCGGAGCTGTCACTATTGAAGAAAGTATTGCTTATAACAACGGATTCCTAACAGATGGAACTGTTGGCGCTGGCGATAAAAATGGATTTAAGCTTGGTGGTGAAGGTGTACATGTCCCTCACATCATCAAAAATAGTGTTGCATTTGGTAACGGTGCAGCAGGTATCACAAGTAATAGTAACCCAGGAGTAATTGCAGAAAACAACTATGCCTTTAATAATGCTGGTGGAAATATGATTTTCACAACATACGGTCAGATTATACCTGATTTTACAATTAATGGGTTCCTATCATTCTTTACTGTAGATAGTCCAGAGAAATCGAGGGACAATTATCAACATCCTGATACAGATAAGAACTTTATGTTTGACGGTACGCAATCCGTAAATCAATCTGGTGTCGTGCTTCCAGATGAAGTCGTTCAGTCGTTAGCTACTATTCAAAACTTTGAACAAAACCAGGATGGTACTATTATTTGGAACGGTGTTTGGGATACGTTTGGTGAATTTATGGCACAGTTTGAAGAACCAGGTGAGGCTTGTGTAAAACCGGGTAAAGGACCAAAAACGGAGAAACCTCAAAGACCAGGAAAAAATCCAATTCCAGGATACTGCAAAAAGACTGAAAAACAGGTAAAAATCGGCTACTTAGATTTGTACAGAAATTTTATGTAATTACCCTATAGCTTCATAGGAAAAGAGAGGATCTCCCCTCTCTTTTTTTCACGCATACATCTTATTTTCTTCATCTTTCTTGAAAAAGCTCTTCATCGCATGAAAGACGTCTGCTTTTTGTTTTAAAATATAATACTTAAATCGCTCATCTTCAATGTTTTTATAGGCTGACATGAGGGTAGAATGACGGTTATACTGATTAACCTCACCATAGCCAAACATATTAGAAACCTTCATTAACTCACTAACTAATTTTACACATCTTGCGTTATCTGACGTTAAATTATCTCCGTCCGAGAAATGGAATGGATAAATATTAAAGCGTTCTGCTGGATACTTGTCATCGATGATTTCTAATGCTTTGCGATATACAGATGAACAGATGGTTCCTCCACTTTCCCCTTTTGAGAAAAAGTCCTCTTCAGATACAACCTTTGCCTCCGTGTGGTGGGCTATAAATTCAATTTCGACTGTTTCATATTTTGTGCGCAGGAATCGAGTCATCCAGAAGAAGAAGCTTCTTGCCATATACTTCTCCCATATCCCCATTGATCCACTCGTATCCATCATCGCAAGTACAACCGCCTTTGAATCTGGTTTTACAATTTCATTCCATGTTTTAAATTTCAAATCTTCACGATAGATTGGATGGAAACTCGGCTTTCCAGCCATCGCATTTCGTTTGTAAGCTGACATCATTGTCCTTTTCTTATCGATATTCCCCATTAAACCCGTACGACGGATATCATTAAATTCGATATTTTCAACAATGTTTTGATCCTGTTCTTTTCGTTTCAGATTTGGCAGCTCCAACTCTTTAAACAAAGCTTCCTCAAGCTCCATGAGAGATACTTCAGCCTCATAATAGTCCTCACCCGCTTGATCGCCTGCACCTTGCCCTTTTCCGGGACCGGCCTTCCCTTGATTTTGTCCTGAGCCATCTCTAGCTATGACGTCACCTACCTGGCTATCTCCATCCCCTTGGCCAACATGTTTATTTTTGTCATAGTTATAACGGATTTTATATTCGTCTAATGATCGAATTGGAATTTTAACGACATCTTTTCCGTTTGACATGATAATACTTTCTTCCGTTATCAAATCAGGTAAATTATTCTTTATTGCATCCTGGACCTTTTCCTGGTGTCTCGTTTGATCATCATGGCCTTTGCGATGGAGGGACCAATCTTCTTGGGAAATGACAAAATTCTTTGAATTACCTTTCGACATAATCTTTCCCCTCCCTAATTATTTTTTTAAAACCATTCACATTTTTACACTGACCTTCATACATTATCTTGACGGTTTTCGATAAAGTTTCGTAAAACGAATAACTGTACGTATCTACACTGATTGGAAATAAAAAAGAGACCATTTACCATCTACCTTAAACAAAAATGAAGCAATAGTAGATTACTCTATACTATGCAAAAATATCGTATTATTGACAAAAGATTTCGCGAATTGGGCATTAAGTCTTAAAAATAGACAAGTTCCAGCATTTATGGCATTAATAGCGTTCCTTTGTTTTGGTTAAAAATGGACATGTCTTTGCGCAACTAAGGTCCTAATGAAAAATAAGGGATTAGACCACATTCGGTCTAACCCCTATAACTTTATTCAGCATTCATTACAATGCCAAGGCATATTTGATTGAAGTTATCGATTCAATAAGCTTCCTACATAACGAAGCAGTTCATTAGCTGATGTTGAATTATATCCGTGTTCATCAATTAATCTTGCTACAACTTCATTGACCTTCTTCAGCTGTTGCTCATCTGGTGTCTTTGTCGAAGTAGTAATTTTTACGACGTCCTTAAGGTCAGCAAATAATTTCTTTTGGATTGCCTCACGAAGACGTTCATGTGAATTGTAATCAAATCTTCTCCCTTTTCGTGCATAGGCCGAGATTCGAATGAGGATTTCCTCACGAAATGCTTTCTTCGCATTTTCGGAAATTCCAATTTGTTCCTCAATCGAGCGCATTAACTTTTCATCTGGATTCATTTCTTCGCCAGTCAATGGATCACGAAGTTTATTTTTATTGCAGTATGCTTCAACATTATCGAGATAGTTATCCATTAATGTCTTCGCAGACTCTTCATAGGAATATACAAATGCCTTTTGAACCTCTTTTTTCGCGATATCATCATATTCACGTCTAGCAATCGAAATGAAGTTCAAATAGCGCTCACGGTCTTCATTTGAAATCGACGGGTGATGCTCAAGACCATCCTTTAAGGAACGCAATACATCTAATGCATTGATAGATGGATTTTCCTTTCGAATGATGGTTGATGAAATTCGGTTGATCACATAACGTGGGTCAATCCCGCTCATACCCTCATCCTGATATTCCTTTCGGAGTTCTTCCACATCGACTGCATTAAAGCCTTCCACACTTTCTCCATCGTACAATCTCATCTTTTTAATAATATCGATATCACCTTTTTTAGGCGCTTTTAATCTTGTTAAAATGGTAAACATCGCCGCCACTCTGAAGGTGTGTGGTGCAATATGAACATCACGGACATCACTTTCCTTAATCATCTTTGCATAAATGCGTTCTTCCTCAGAAACACGTAAATTATAAGGAACAGGCATGACGATGATACGCGAATGCAACGCCTCATTTTTCTTATTGGAAATAAACGAACGATACTCTGTTTCATTCGTATGAGCGACGATAAGTTCATCTGCAGAAATTAAGGCAAACCTTCCTGCTTTAAAATTGCCCTCTTGGGTTAAGGATAGTAAGTGCCAGAGGAATTTTTCATCACATTTTAACATCTCCTGGAATTCCATCATTCCACGGTTTGCTTTATTTAATTCTCCATCAAAACGATAGGCGCGCGGGTCTGATTCTGACCCAAATTCAGCAATGGTTGAAAAATCAATACTTCCTGTTAGATCGGCAATGTCCTGGGATTTCGGATCTGATGGACTAAACGTTCCGATCCCGACACGCTTATCCTCAGAGAAGAATATTCTTTCAACCCTTACATCTTCAATTCTGCCGCCATATTCTTCTTGCAATCTCATCATATTGAGCGGTGACAAATTACCTTCGATTCGAACCCCGTACTCATCAAAAAAGTCTTCCCTTAAATGATGTGGAATAAGATGAAGTGGATCTTCATGCATCGGACAGCCTTTAATTGCATAAACAGCCCCCCGCTCTGTATGTGAGTAGGTTTCCAAACCTCTTTTTAACATGGAAACGAGTGTAGATTTACCACCACTAACAGGTCCCATTAATAATAAAATTCGCTTTCGAACATCTAGTCGTTTGGCAGCTGGATGAAAATACTCCTCAACTAGTCGCTCAAGGGCCACCTCGAGACCAAACAATTGGTGATCGAAGAATTTGTACGTACGTTGTCCATCTTCCTCTTCAACACCTGCATCTTTGATCATATTATATACTCTAGAATGAGCAGACTGAGCAACCCATGGCTTTTCCTTTAGAATTTCCAAATATTCAGCGAAGGTTCCTTCCCACTTCAAACGTTGTTCCTCTTCACGAAACTGTTCTATCTTTTTTAAGATATCCATTAATTAGGGGCCTCCTCCATCTTTGATGTCTCTTGCACGGTTTAATAAAATGTATGCGAGGATGTCCTTTAACATGCTTTAATCTTACAAAATTCAACATGTCCACTCTGCACTTTTAAAAAATAACCTTTGTTTTCCCGATTGGACAAATTGAAAAATATTTCAATAAAAAAACGGGTATACAATGTTAAAGGAGTTCCTTCTAGTGTATGTGCCTAATTTTGAAAGGTGCGAAAATGTTTACATTTTGTCCATAGATAACATTCACACAAAATTGAAATTGGGTTATAATACACGTAGATGTGTTTTATAGGAAGGATAATTGAAGGTTCAAATCATTTGAGCTTCATACATAAAGGAGGAAAAAGCACATGAATTTAATCCTAATTTTAGGCGTAATTGTAACATTTTTAACTGCTATCTTTACTTCTGGCTACGAAGACAAGCCAAGTGTAAACAAAAAATAGTATTAAAAATGACCTTTACCAAAAATGGTAGAGGTCATTTTCATTTTACGTAAGTTCAAGATAATTTTGTTGTCTTAACGCCTCATATACGATAATTGCTGCAGTATTAGATAAGTTTAAAGAGCGAACTTTTCCCGACATTGGAAGGCGTACAGCCCGCTCTGTGTTGTTTTGGATAAGATCCTTAGGCAGACCTGTTGTTTCTCTTCCAAATATAAAGAAATAGTCTTTTTGTAAATCACTAAAATCAAAGGATGTATGTGTTTTTTTTCCGAGCTTCGTGATGAAGTAAAACTCTCCATCCTTATATGTTGAAAAAAGCTCCTCTAATGAATCGTAATCATGTATTTTTACAAACTCCCAATAATCTAATCCCGCACGTTTAAGTCTTTTGTCTTCAGTCGAAAAACCAAGTGGTCGAATTAAATGCAGAGTTGTATCTGTTGCTGCACATGTCCGTGCGATATTCCCAGTATTTGCAGGAAGTTCTGGTTGGTATAATACGACGTGTAATCCCACTTTCGTTCACCTCAATCGTTATTATACCAAATAAAAATCAAATGCGCCTTGGCCTATTTGCCACCATTTTACCTCCTGCCGAATCACGTTAATTATTAGTTATTGATGATGTGAAAAAACTTATATTTGATATTTGGCGTGTAGGCTGTTGAATCATAGTAAGACCAATACCTCATCCGGCTGTTTTGCGTTTGAGCATTGACAAGGGGATAGCCTTCCATATCCTTTGCCACAATAATCGTGTTGTGGTTAAATCTCCCGTCTCCCTCAAAGTCATAGCAAATGATGTCACCCAATAACAGCTCCTTTGGGGAGGAAACCTCTTTTGCTTGTAGACCTCTTTGTGATCCAGTTAAATACCACCTTAATGAGTTAGCAACAGTCCAGCTATAGCTCCAATTGTTATTTTGCATCCACCAGCCTTTACTGCGATTCGGATACCCATACATCGGTGCGCCACCCGCATGGAGGCATTGCGAAATAAAGTTCGTACAATTATCTGTGAACTTTTTATATTTTGGATTGTAATCATTCCACCAACGCTCTGCGTATTGGACCGCTGCAAGTCGGTTATATTTAAAACTTCTCGTATCTTCTTCTGGTACTTCCCGGTCCATGGGTTCATAGTAGTTATCTATTTCCTTTGGAACCTCTTCGTCGCTTATTAATTTATTTAATGTAAATACAGCCTTTCTTTCTTCGCAATGCTCTTCGATGTACAGATTTTTATTTTGACGAATTAAATATTGATAATGAACAAGATAGTTCAGATGCATTTTCCCATCCACTTCATTTTTGCCGATGATTTGTCCGTTTGTATGGCATTTGACCATTTCCGCTGAACGTTTTCTAAGTAGCTCTTTTTTCCGCCGAATAAACTCAAGATCTTTATCTGGTAATTTTACAGTGGAAGTTCTTTCTGTATTTCCAACCAGTAATTGAGCTTTTGTCTCAATCACCTTTGCTAATGTCGTCTTCATCACCAACACCACCTTCAAGCCGTGATATTACACAATATGAAAGGAAATGGATTTTAAGTAGAAAATATTTAGTAGGCTGAATGCGTCCTTGCGTTCGGAGGATGGATTTGCGTGTACGCGGGACGGATTTGCGTCGTACTTTTGATATTTGTGTGTTTGCTGGCATATTTGCGTCTTACTTTTGATATTTGCGTCTTCGCGGCCATATTTGCTTCGTACTTTTGATATTTACGTCTTCGCGGGCATATTTGCTTCGTATTTTTGATATTTGCATCTTTGCGGCCATATTTGCGTCGTATTTTTGATATTTGCGTCTTCGCGGCCATATTTGCGTCTTATCTTTGATATTTGCGTCTTCGCAGAATAAGTATAAAAAAAAGGATGCATCATCGCATCCTCTTCACTCACCTAACATATTCAATCCTTTTTCAATCTCTTCTAGGACCTGCTCGTCCTTTTCCTTTAAACTTGCTTCTGTTAAAATTTCAAACGCGCTTTCGTCGCCAATCTTTCCCAGTGCCCATGCAGCCGTTCCGCGTAAGACTGGTCTTGGGTCGTCTTTTAGCACCTGAGTTAATTCTGGGATTGCACTGCTGTCTTTAAAGTGGCCCAATGCAATAATTGCATTTCGCTGGATTGGCTTCTTCCCTCTCCAAGAACCAGATAACGGACCAAAGGTTTCTTTAAATTCTCGATTGCTAATCGATAAAATTGGTTTTAACAATGGCTTAACAACCTCTGGGTTTGGCTCCATCTCTTCATGGAAATGAAAGTCGATTCCTTTGTTTTTTGGACATGCGGTTTGACAGGAATCACAACCATATAGCCTGTTTCCGATTTTCGTACGAAACTCTTCCGGTAAAAAATCCTTTGTTTGCGTTAAAAAGCTGACACATCGCTGTGCATTAATTTGTCCGCCTTGCACCAGTGCGCCTGTTGGACATGCATCGAGACACGCCCGGCATGACCCACATTGATCCTCAATTGGCGTATCAGGAGCAAATGGGATATTCGTAATCATTTCACCTAGATACACATAGGATCCAAACTCAGGTGTAATAATTGCACAGTTCTTCCCGCTCCAGCCAATTCCTGCTCTTTCTGCTACAGCACGATCAGATAATTCCCCGGTATCAACCATAGATTGAAACTTAGCACTGGGGAGTTTTTCTAGAATAAACGCTTCGAGCTTTTGCAGCCGGTCCCGTAAAATATGATGATAATCCTCGCCCCAAGAGGCACGAGCAAACATCCCGCGACGATCATTTCGTGTACTTCTCGGTGCATCCTTGAGCTTTGCCGGGTAAGCCAATGCTATTGCGACAATTGATTTTGCACCAGGGAGAAGCAGCTCTGGATTTGTTCTTTTCTCAATATCCTTTGGCTCAAATCCCGACTGATAGTTTAACTCCTGTTGCCGCAATAGTCGTGATTTTAATTCTTCAAATGGAGATGCACTGGCAAAACCAATTTTATCGATACCAATCGTTTTACTATAGTCGATTATTTCTTGTTGAAGCTGTAAAATATCCACTCTAGAACCTCCTTCCTTCAAATTTATAAGCCGCCCTATATATAGAATCACTAGGATTTATGGTACACTATTTACAATAATTTTTGGAGGGATAAATGATGGAAATTCGAATTTCGTCACAATTAAAGGAACTTGTCCCCGATTTCAAAGTGGGGATTATTCAATACGATCATATCGAAGTTGGCGATTCTCCACAAATGATTCGTGGTCGACTACAGACCTTTCAGGAATCGCTCTTTTTTGATTTAGAGGACAAGCCTGTATCAGATGTTGATGGGATAGCCGAGTGGAGAGAAATTTTTAAAAAGGTCGGGACTGACCCCAATCGCTATCGCCCATCTATTGAAGCCATCTATCGTCGAGTTCAAAAGCAAAACTTTTTGAATTCGATTCATTCCGCTGCTGATCTTAATAATTTCTTTTCGATTCAATATGAGATTCCGGTTGGGATCTATGACGCCGATAAAATCAACGGAGATATTGAGATTCGATTGGGTCAACCAGAAGATGAGTACATGGGGATAAACGGTAGAATCATTTCGATGAAGGATAAAATTTTATCTGGTGATGATACAGGTGCGTTTGGAAGCCCATACGTGGATTCCGAAAGAACAGCCGTGACTGTTGAAACTAAAAATGCGATTCAAATTGTGTATCTGAAGCCTTCTATGCTAAGTGAAAGTTGTGAGAAATTGATTACGTCACTTGGTGCAATGTTTACTCAGGTACATGGTGGATCCGTACAGTCGTTTGTAGTTGAGTAAGAAGCTTGATAAAAAAGGAAAAAACGCAACACTTCGTTTAACTAGGAAACGAAACACTGCGTTATGTATGTATGGAGCGGGTGATGAGAATCGAACTCACGACATCAGCTTGGAAGGCTGAGGTTTTACCATTAAACTACACCCGCACATAGAATATTAAGTTTATTAAGAATGCAATACGATTATGGGCCTTACATGCCTCTTCCTCTGCCAGCTTACTCAAGATGTGAATCCGTCGATGCAACTCGATGCAAATTCATTGAAGCTTTGCTCGTGGCTGAGGTTTTACCATTAAACTACACCCGCATTGTTAAATTTTTATTAACTTGAAAAGGAATTATGTGAACATTATAACAAGTTTGTAAAAGCTTTGCAAGATGTTTTTGTAACTTTTTGTCGAAGTATTTAATTTCATTGACTACTTGAGTTATTATAAACACCCAAAAATTATATTGCAATAGTAGTTCAAAGAATATTTTCGCACTATATACATAGATAACACAACTATTATCTTTATTAAAATAATAATAAATTTTTGAGGGCTCCCTGCTTTTTCCTGGGAGTCCTGTTTACTTTTTTATGCAATTTCTTTGACTTTATATATTAATAGGAGTAAATTCTATATATGTATATTCAAATAATCAGATATTCTATTATTCAGAAGGAAGGATAAAAATGCTACAAAAATGGGCTTTTTCAGGGCGATTTAAAGGGTATTCGATTCAATCTTTTCAAAAGGATCTTATTTCTGGCGTCGTTGTTGGGATTATTGCGATTCCTCTAGGAATGGCGTTCGCGATTGCTTCAGGCGTCAAACCTGAATATGGGATCTACACGACCATCATCGCGGGTATTCTTATTTCACTCTTTGGGGGCTCTAAATACCAAATCGGGGGACCAACAGGTGCCTTTATTCCGATTCTATTTGGGATTGTTGCAACCTATGGTTTTGAAAATCTATTAATTGCGGGCTTTATGGCGGGTATCATTCTGTTCTTGATGGGGATTTTCAAACTGGGCTCTTTAATCAAATTTATCCCACGTCCGGTTACAATCGGATTTACATCGGGTATCGCAATCATTATTTTTGTTGGTCAATTACCCAATTTTCTTGGTCTCGATCGGATTGAGAAGCATGAATTATTTTTGGATAATATGAGGGAAATTGTCCTACATATTCGTGATATCAATATTTATAGTATTTTAACTGCTGTCATTTGTTTTGCGGTACTACTACTGACACCTAAGTTCTTTCCAAAGGTACCTGGTTCATTAATTGCATTACTTATTTCAACAGGAATTGCGACTATTTTTTATCCAACACAGGTGGCGACAATTGGTTCAACATTTGGTGATATTCCTAGTAAACTACCAAGCTTTCAATTTCCTGATATAACGTTTGACCACATTAAACACCTAATTCAACCAGCGTTTGTGATTGCGATGTTAGGAGCAATTGAGTCACTTCTTTCTGCCGTTGTCGCAGATGGAATGACAAACAGTAAGCACAATAGCAACAGAGAATTGGTCGGTCAAGGCCTTGCAAATATGGTTACTCCTTTGTTTGGTGGAATACCGGCAACAGGAGCGATTGCAAGAACAGCAACCAATATTAAAACAGGAGCTGTTTCACCTTTTTCCGGTGTCATCCATGGTGTTGTTGTTCTGCTTGTCTTACTGTTATTCGCTCCATATGCTTCAAAAATTCCGTTGGCAAGTATGGCACCTATAATCATGCTTGTTGCCTGGAACATGAGTGAGCGTCGTGTTTTTTATCATGTATTAAAAACAAAAACTGGGGACTCGCTTGTGTTAATGGTTACCTTTTTACTTACTGTCTTAATGAATTTAACTGTTGCGGTACAAGTTGGACTCATTTTAGCAGTTGTTCTTTTTACGAAGCGAATGAGTGATATAATAGTGACAGAAAAAGCGTTACCGAACCCGGAAACAAAGCATAAAAAAATGGATACTCGGATTGTGACAGATTCTCATGATTGTCCACAAATTAGTATTTATAATGTGGAAGGACCTTTATTTTTCGGTGCTGCACAGGCTTTTGAACAACAAATTATGAGATCCATTAATTACAAACCGAAAGTCCTTCTCTTACGTTTAAGCAGGGTTCCTTTTATGGATACTACTGGGGAAGCTGGGTTAGCAAGTATTGTAAGGGATTTTTCAAAGCATGGGATTGTTTTAATTTCAGGGGTTAAACCACAGCCTAAAAGTGTTCTTCAAAAGACCGGTTTGTATGAGCTCATCGGGGAAGAAAACTTTTTTGAGCACACGGGTGATGCCATTGATTTTGCACTTACGCAGATTAATCATAATAAATGTTTAGGCTGTAGACATTTTGCATTCAAAGAATGTCAGGCTCTATCCGGAGTCGAAGAAACAGTAGTGAATAAAAGAAGTGTTTCCCTAAGTTAATGTAGAAAGTGAGGTAAGGTAGTGGATTTAGAAATGCAGCAATTTAAGGCTGACTTTTTCAAAGCTCTCGCACATCCATTGCGAATTCGGATTCTTGAGCTTTTAGTTGAGGGTGATAAAAATGTGAATGAAATTCAAACCCTTATTGGCAGCGAAGGGTCAGCCGTGTCCCAGCAACTAACTGTACTACGAGCAAAAAATATTGTATATGGAACAAAGGATGGCAATCGTGTCATTTACTCTCTCAGAGACCCAATGATTGTTGAGCTTCTTTCCGTTGCAAAGCAAATTTTTAATAACCATCTTGTCAATACAATTTCCCTTCTTGATAAAATCGGGGAAGTAGATAACTAATAGAAAACGGCTAAAACGGGTTTAACCATTTTAGCCGTATTTTTTTACTTCACTAGCGGAAAGCCAAATCCAGAAGCGATGTCATCACCAGTTCCAGCATATTGGCCAGCTTTAATATCATTACTTTTTGCGCGATTTTGGAGTTCAGCTCGTAGCTGGTGATTTGTCATACTCGGGTTTTCTGCCCAAATTTTTGCTGCTAAACCTGAAATATGTGGTGTCGCCATTGATGTACCACTAATTGTATTATACGTACCATCACTCCAAGTCGATTCAATTGCACGACCCGGTGCTGATAATTCCACATCTCTTTCCCCAATCACATAATCACCAGCAGTTGTTGGATTTCCTCTAGAAGAAAAATCGGCTATGCGGTATGAACCATTCTGCAGCACATTTTCAAGGGCAGCTACGGCAATCGCATCATGAAGTCCTCCTGGGAACCCAATCGTATTCGGAGCTGGGCCTTCATTTCCTGCAGCTGCAACTACTAGAGCTCCGTTGTTAACGGCATATGTTACAGCATCGGCAATCAAGGAATCCTTTGAGCTTGAACCTAAAGACATTGAGATTACGACTTTCACTCCGTTTTTCTTACCTTCATCTGCTGCATGGCGAATGGCTCCAGCAATATCATCGGAATAGCCAAAACCACTGTTTCCTAATACACGATATGCCCAAAGCAACGCATTAGGTGCCACTCCATAAATTCCATTTCCATTGCCGCCATTGGCTAATACTGTCCCAGCTACATGTGTTCCATGACCGTTTTTATCGGAACATGAACCATTAATTAATGGAGATCTATTTTGACTAAAATCCTTGCATTGCTCCACATTAGCTTGTAAATCAGGATGATTGATATTTGTACCAGTATCCAAGACTGCTACTCTAATATTGTCCCCGCCATCTGTTGCGGCGATTAGCGGATCATTATAGATTGCTTCAATTCCCCATGGTGTTCGGTCAGAAGGAACTACTTCACCTCCTGCTTTTGGTTTGGCTGCAATCGACACTGTACCAACAAGTGATATTTTTACATTTTTATTTTTCAATAGAGCATTGTATTGTTGTTCATTTACAGTAGTTGTGAAGCCCTTGGATTGAAAATCCCATCGAGCACCATAAGTAGATTTTAATGTTGATTGTTCATTTTTATTAAGTGGTTGAATTAATACGCGTAGATTATTATTTGAGGATACACCCTGCTCTGGAGCAGCGAACACTCCAATTGCTAAGAGTGAATAAAACATGACTCCAACAAGGAAAACTGTTACTACCTTTGAAATTGACTTCAAAATCATCCCTCATTTCTAATATGTAGATAATGGATGGAATCAAGTTCAATAATCATTACTTCATTAGGGGGTAGATATCGTTCAAGGACAATTGGCAGAAAGAAACATTTTGCAGATTAAGAGGTTCACCTCCTTCTATTATTTGAATATTTCGCTTCTTTATTATAATGGAAGCATCTGCTATCTTCACTGGTTCAAAAGAACGTTTTTGTATGGAAAAGACAGGGAATTTAGGACTGTTTTAAATAATAAAAGACTAGTTCACATTGAACTAACCTTTAATCCGGCAAAAATTCTTCGCCAAAGTTATTTAGTATAAATCTTTTTTCCTCTGCTTCGCTCATTACGCCATACGCTTTTCCAATTGTTCCGTTTTGATAATCCCAAAAATAATTATGATCCACATCTACCAAACTGAAATCTCCATTTTTCCAACGCTCCAAAATGGCCAAAAGCTCTTCTTTTCTATTAAAATCACTTTTTGAAACGACATCAATCATTTTATTGATAGTATCGGGAATCATTGGTTTTGCGCCCCACTTTTTGTCGGCTTTGACCTTTTGATGGGTCATATGATGCATTACAGAAATAACTTCGCTCTCTTCGGGTGTTTCACTTAAATTGAGATCATAAGTGACTCCACCAATTTTCTTAGTCTGCTCCTTGAACTCATCTACTTTATTAGATGCTTGATTCGATGTAGAGGCAGCTTTTTCGGCATCACTTCCGTCGAACATTTTATAAACACCAAACATAAGCCCAATTGAGGCACCTATTAAAATTACAAAAATAATAATCCAGGTTTTCATAACTTCCCCCTCAATCAATTACCTAGTTTTTACTTTTTAGTATGTTGTATCCATTTCCAATCTTAGCATAGAATACAGCGTTATATGATGTCTTTTGCTTTATATAAGAATTGGAATAATGAAATTGGGTAAAAATACCTATAAACAAACCGGAGGTATTCTTTTAGTGCTTGGAGTATGCGCTTATCTAATTCTATTTCTTATAGGACTAGTCATTTTAGGTATTGCTTTTTGGAAATCCAAATCATTTCGGATTTTTATCCTTTATTTTACCGTTGCAGGAGTCACTCTTTTATTCGATTATTTCGTTTATCTTTGGGGTAAGGCTTATGTTTATAAAATTGACTTATTACATGATGAATTAGATTCACATTTAGGTGCAATGGTGAACGGACTTGCACTACCTTCATTTGCAGCCCTTTTTGTTGTTATGAGGTGTAGGTGGTACTGGAGCATCCCATTGGCATTATTTTTTACTCTGATTGAGCTCATTTTTTCAAAATGGGGGATTTTTAAAACCTATTGGTGGAACCCCTGGTATACGGTTATTGGTTTATTTATTTATTTTCCTATAGCTAGATTATGGTGGATTCATGTAAAAAGGAAATGGATTCATTTTGGAACGTTACTTTTATCTTTTTATGGAATCTTTATACCTTTACATTTTCTCCTACATGCCGTTTTAAAAATGAGAACCTACCACGTGGAGTGGATTGAGCATTTACATCGTGGTAGTTCTGCGATAACTACGATTACTGGTCTTAGTTTTGCACTTGTACTTGCCTATTTAAGTATTGTTCATGCAAGGAAAGGTTGGTTTGTGTTTGTCGTTATTTGTTATATCGTTTATGATATCGTACTGAAATATAGTGGCATAGTAAAAGCTGAACATACGGTGCTTGATTCTGTACTTAGTTTTTTCACCTTTTTCCTCGGATATCTGTTTGTAAGGTATGCAGATCGAAAAATCAAAGTCCTTGTAAATAATTCATGATTAACTACAATAGAAAGAAAAGGACTAGGGAGAGCTGAGAATGGATCAATTCATGAAAAAAGCAGTTGAATTAGCATTAAATAATGTAAACGAAGGCGGCCAACCTTTTGGTGCTGTCCTCGTAAAAGACAACGAGATTGTTTCTGAAGGTGTAAATGAATTACATAAAAAGCATGATGTGAGCGGACATGCCGAATTACTTGCAATTCGAAGAGCACAGGAAAAATTCCAAACGAATGAATTATCGGGCTATACGATGTATGCAAGTGGCGAGCCTTGCTCAATGTGTCTGACAGCCATGTATTTTGCAGGAATTGAAAAGGTGTATTATTGCCAGTCCGTTGAGGATGCTGTGGCCGCAGGACTTGGAAAATCAACCTTTATTTATGACGAATTAAAAAAGAAGCGAGAGGATCGAACTCTCGAGATGACACAAATGAAGTTAGTAGATGGACAAGAAGATCCAATGGCACTTTGGAAACAAAAAATTTAGTATGTTGCGCCTGTTCCCCGATTTAAGTCAACGGAGGACAGGCGTCTTTTTTTAGAGTTTTTTTGTTAAACATATAATGCGATTTGCTTCTTGAAACCCATTTTTCAGATGAAAACTTAAGCTTTCCCCATTTTCAAGTTCAACGTCGCTTGCAAATTCACTGCAGCCTTTAGTCTTTGCCCATTTTTCACATGCTGATAAAAGCTGTTTAGCCACACCTTTTCTTCTATATTCTTCTTTAACAAAAATTCCTTCAAGATATCCTACAGGACTGCTCTCCGTCCCCTCAACATAGTCCATGCGCAGCTGACATTGGGCAAAGCCGATTGCATAAATTCCTTCTTTTGCTAAGAAGAATACCGCATGTTTGTCATGAATTAATTCAGAAAACTCCAGTGTTAGTTCACTTTCAATATTATTCGGCCATAATAGCAATGCAAGTCCCGCAATTGTCTTTATTTCTTTATCTGTGGCTTTTACTATTTCCATGAAATCCTCCTAAATTAGTCCTACTTCCTTTGATTATAATCGCGTTCGATTTCTTTCTTCCAGTTTCGGTCAATTTTCTTACCGCTTCTCATATTGATGACAGCCTCACTAACCATTTGATAGTTTAATTGTGTTCCTTGCTCGTCAGCATGGTAATCAACCGCGAAGTCCTCGTCTATTCCAAATTCCGCAGCGGTTGAAACAGCATCAATATTTGCGCCTAAAAACATGAATTCCCAACCGTATTTTTCTTTCTGGTGCTGCACCATTTTTTTAATTTTTTCTGATGTAAATTCACGGCTCGCATTTTCCATTCCGTCTGTTGTGATTACGAAAAGGACTTTTTCAGCTCTTTCATCTTTGCTAGTATGCTTTTGGACATTGTTTATTTTTTGAATCGTAAAGCCAATCGCGTCTAATAATGCTGTTGTCCCGCAAACCTCGTAATCTTCTTCAGTAATTGGTGAAATCCCCTTTACGTTAATTCGATCATGCAGAAGTTCATAATGGTGATTGAATAAAACGGTGGTGACATAAGCTTCCCCTTCTGCCTTCTTTTGTTTCTTTAGCATTGAATTATATCCGCCAATTGTGTCGGCCTCAAGCCCAGCCATGGAGCCACTTTTATCTAAAATAAACACTAATTCTGTTTTCACTTTGTTATCCTCCGTTCAATTTTTTCTTTACAAGGTTAGGATAACAAGATTTAATAGAGCTTTGGTCGCTTCAAAAGCGACATTTTTATGCTCCTAATAACGGCTGGTCAAACATAAATAAGGCTTCATTAATTTCATGAATATTGTAATTCGCTTTATTGATAAAAAATTCAATGATGACATCAAATTTGCTGCTATGGCTCAATGTGTATCCAGCCGCAGACAACAAATGGATGGTTTCATCTACATTTAATTGCAATGCAATTGCAAAGGCGATTGCTGTTTTCTTTTTAGGTGTGTAGCCTTCCTCATTACGAATCTTTGAAAACAGACGGCGATCAATATTTGCTCTTTTGTACGTCTCTACATCGGTCATTTCTCTTTCATCAATTAACCGAAGGAGTCTGTCAGAAAATGACTCATCTAATTGGTTTACTAGATCGACTAAATTGTCTCTGACTTTGTGGCTTTCTTCGATTTCGTACAGTTCTTCCTGCATGTCTTGTATAGGTTCAGCATGATAAAGTTCTATGTTTCTAACACGACTAAATGTTGTTTCGAATTCATCTACATAGTGTTCGTCAATATATTGGTGAATCGAGGTAAATAGTTTCTTGCTCACACCAAAGGAAGCTTTGTCAAAAACAACAAGATAGACAAGCATTTCGTGTTCCATTAAAAAAGAACTAATCGTTGAAACCGCGATTTGTAGGGCTTCCTCTTTTGGATAACCATAGATTCCAGTTGAAATGAGCGGAAAGGCAATCGACTCGCATTTATAAATCTTTGCTAGCTCTAAAGAATGATAGTAAGAGGATTGTAAAAGTTTAGCTTCATTCTTTGAGCCACCCTGCCACATCGGGCCGGGAGTATGAATGATGTATTTTGACGGTAACTTAAAAGCATCGGTAATGACTGCATGTCCAACCGCGCAGCTACCTATTTCATCACACGCCGCCTGGAGTTCTTCCGCACCTGCAGCCTGAAAAATGGCTCCGCACACACCGCCACCCCTCTTTAATTCAGTGTTCGCCGCATTCACAATCACATCAACCTTCATTTGTGTAATATCATTCCGAACAATCTCTAATGGCATAACTGTCTACTCCTTTCCGGGACCACGGGGACGGTTCTTGTGGTCCCAAATGGTCACATTTTTCCACCCCTTGAGTGGTTCTATCTGTAATTTGGCGCAAATCCCTCATCCTTTTTCCGTGTTCCAATTTTTAGAAGTCCCCAAAGGAACCCGTAGAACCGTCCCTCTGGTTCCCTAGAAGTGTAATAAATTCTTGGAGGGCTTTGGTTTGAAATGGGGAGTTTGTTATGAATGAGAATTGTCTTATGTAAGGTAGTCCTGGAAATTCCACAATTTTTAGGTTTTCATGTTTTAATTCTTTTTGAACAGTGAGTTGAGATAATATGCTAATTCCTAGACCTGCCTCAACGGCTTCTTTTATTGCCTGTGTACTACCAAAGGTTATGATGTTTTTCGGAGCGATATGTAGTTGTTTAAAAACATTTTCTCCTGCTTCCCTAGTACCAGAACCTTCTTCACGCAATATCCATGTCTCAACTTCTAGGTTTGTTGTGGTTACTTCTCTATTTCTACAAACAAATGGATGGTTGAATGATGCAATGATTACCATATGGTCTTCGGCAAAATCTTGGGTTTCTATATGTTTTTCCTTTTTAAGCTGCCCCTCAATAATTCCTATATCTATTTGATGACTTCTCACTAACTCTGCTACTTTTTCGGTATTTCCAATCGCCACCGTGGGCTGGATGTTCGGGTATTGTTTTTTCATCTTTGCAAGTAAATGTGGCAGTACATATTCACCAAATGTATAGCTTGCCCCTATAGAGAGCGGGCCTCTAACTTGATTTGTTAAGTCATCTAGCAAGCTTCCCATTTTCGTATACAAACCGACAATTTGCTTCGCGTGGTGGTAGACAATTTCACCAGCCTTCGTTACCCGTACATATTTATTGGTTCTGTCAAGAAGTCTAACCCCTAGATTTTCTTCAAACGTACGGATATATTGACTAACGGCGGGCTGTGTCATATGTAATTCTTCTGCTGCTCGAGAAAAGTTTTTGTTTTCGACTACTGAAATAAAAACCTGTAATTGTTGGTCCATCTTTCGAATCCTCCTCTGTTCATTATAACATTTTACTTATCATGACAATTACATATAATTATTTTTCTTATATAGATATTCTTTATATAGTTAAAATAAGAGGTGAATTTGAATGGAATTAGAAAAATTGAACACACAAAGTATATTATCCACTAAAGCAGCATGGAGACTAGGGATTACCTTTACATTTTTTATCGCTTTTCTTGGATACCTACTGGCATTGGTGCCCGGATTTAATCATGTCGGGCAATTAGCATGCGCAATCATCATCGCAGTTGTATACAGACAAATTCTTGGTTATCCTGAAACGTTAAAAAGCGGAATTACTTTCTCCTCTAAACGTTTACTGCGGGCTGCGATTATTTTATATGGATTAAAATTGAACCTTGCAATTGTCCTTGTTGACGGAATTTGGCTTTTACTTCGTGATGCTGGTGTTATCATTTTTGCCATTTTAACAACGATGGGACTTGCAAAATTATTTAAAGCGGATAAAAATATTTCTTTATTATTAGGAGTTGGAACAGGCGTTTGTGGCGCTGCAGCGATTGCAGCCGTTGCCCCAATTGTAAAATCAAAGGATGAGGATACAGCAATTAGTGTAGGGATCATTGCCTTAATGGGGACTATATTTTCACTCATTTATATTATTCTCCGCCCATTTTTACCGTTAGACGCCCTTCAATACGGTGTGTGGTCGGGAACTAGCCTTCACGAGGTAGCACATGTAGCACTAGCCACAGCACCTGCTGGTGATAACGCACTCGCAATCGGGATGTTAGCAAAATTAGGTCGTGTTTTTTTATTAATTCCATTATGCTTTATATTAATCGGATTCATGAAATTCAAAAATAAAAATGCTGTGGGCTCTAAGATTGAATTCCCTTGGTTTTTAATAGGCTTTATCATTTTTAGTTTTCTAGGAACCTATGTATTTGGCCACTCTATTCCTGTACCTGAATCCGTAATGGAAGGAATTTTTTCGTTAACAACTTGGCTCTTGACCGCAGCTATGGTCGGACTTGGGTTGAATGTTAATTTAAAAGAACTGCGAACAAAAGCATTGCGACCGCTTGCTGCAATGACTATAACCTCGGTTGCATTGTCTATCATTGTTTTATTTATTGTTTAATGGGGGCAAAGGGACTGGTCCATTGTCCCAGTACAATGAGGAACGGTTCTTGTGCTGACCAAAGGAACAGTAGAACCGTCCCCATGGTTCCTTAATAGATTTCTTTTTCGAAAGTTTCCCCGTTGCTATAGACGACTTTCATTACTAGTTTTATATCTTCGTATTTATCAACCTGATTGAGATGGAAGAAGCGTTCCATGGTTTCCGGAGAAGTCCCTTGAAGCTCTTCTTCCCCGATTAGCGTATTTCCTTTATATTTTAGAAGGAATGCCTTCTTGACGAAATTCGATTTTTCATCCACTAAATAATTAATCAAGCTAATATCTAATTTTGAGTTAAAAATATGAACATCTGTCTGGATGATACCATAATAACTTGAACTCAACTCTTCTAAAAATTCTTGTTGGATTTCACTGCTTTTCACCAAGTCATCATAAGAAACTGTTACATAAAAATTAATCATATCTTGGAGTCCATCGATTGCTTCTTTTTCTGACACCTCTTCACTATGGTAGGAATCAGAAGTTATTTGGCCGACTTGCCATTGAGGTTCTTTTTTAAATTCGAATGGCACTTTTACTTGAAATAGCCCTTTCTGAATTTCTTTTGCAGGAATAGTTGTATATTCTTCACTGTCTCCAAAGGAATAATGAAATGTAACTTCTGAAGTATTTTGAATCTCCTTCACTTGCCAATTAAAAGTGGATACCGCTTCACCGTTATTTAATTCTTGGGTATCAATCTGCATGGTGATCCTACTAACCCAACTTTGTTCATTTTTAAATTCTTCTAATGCACTGTATACCTCACTTGCCTTACTATCGATCCGATAAGAAATGTCTTGTTGAGTACCAGAAATAAATCCCACCTGCTCCTCTAACTGATTCACTTTTGATAATAACGTAAAATTCAAAATCAAACTCCCCACCAGAGCTAGAACTACAAAAATCTGAATATACCTATCGATCCCCATCATCTCCCCTTAAAAAAACTGTATAATAACATGTTATTCTCCTTACATTAAATATAACAAAACTATGGGGCAGGGGGACAGGTTCATTGTCCCACAACAATATAAAAAACTGGGACGCAGGACCTGTCCCTTTGTCCCAAAAGAGGGTAAAAATGAAAATTCGATTCGGTTATGTTGCTAATGCCTTAGGCTTGTGGGATGCAAGTCCTTCAAAAACATTAACTTTTACACGATATGCTGCTCTTCCTAAGGATGAACGTTTGGAAAAGCTAAAATTTGTTACCGCACAGAATTTACTTCATACAAAAAGGATTCTTCACTATAATATTGCTCATGAAATTGAGCTTTATCGGCTCTCAAGCTCACTTGTACCCTTAGCCACTCATCCTGAGGTAATGTGGGACTTTATAACTCCCTTCAAAAAGGAATGGGACGAGCTTGGTCAACTCATTCATCAATATAAAATGAGGGTTAGCTTTCACCCTAATCAGTTCACCCTTTTCACAAGCCCTAGGGATGAAGTTACGACTAATGCGGTAATCGACATGGAATATCATTATAAAATGCTGAAAGCACTGAATTCCCTTGAAAAGGGAATCCTAAATATACATATTGGCGGCGCCTACGGGGATAAAGAGAAATCATTAACCCGCTTCCATCAAAATCTAAAAAGACTACCAAACGTGATTAAGAAACAAATGACACTAGAAAATGATGATAAGACCTACAATGTGGAGGAAACACTGCTTGCATGTGAAAAGGAAAACATTCCAATGATTCTTGATTATCATCACCATATGGCCAACAACGAGGGAGTCGATCTCAGCCTATATGTAGAGCGCATTTTTCAAACATGGAACGACAAACCAACAGTACCAAAAGTACATATTTCATCGCCAAAATCAGAAAAAGCCTTCCGTTCACATGCCGATTTTGTCTCCTTAGACTTTATCATGCCTTTTTTAAAGCTGGCAAAAGACCTCAATCAGGACTTTGACATCATGATAGAAGCGAAACAAAAGAATCTTGCTATGCACAAACTTGTGGAGGAAATCGCTTCAATAAGGGGAGTAAAACGAATATCTAGTTCAACAGTGGAGTGGTAGGGACAAAGGGACAGGTCCACTGTCCCAAAATTTCAATGAGTGAAAAATGATGAGGTGAACTCAGATGACAATAGTACGGCTTGGATACGTGGCAATGAGCACGGAACTGAAGAATGCTTCTCCTTCAAAAACAATGACATTTGCTCAATTTCAAAAAGTTGAAGACCGAGATGCAGCAATTCGGAAATTGGAGCGTATCGCTTTAACAAATCTCCACAATACCTTAAGGCTATTAAAGCATAATGCGGCGTCTGAGATTCATTTTTACCGTCTAACCTCACGCCTCATTCCTTTAGCCAATCATGAAGAGCTTCTCGATTGGAATTATATGCAATCATTAAAAGAGAGCCTACGAGAAATTGGAGATTTTGCGAAGGAACATAGAATTCGGATTGATTTTCATCCAGATCACTTCGTTCTGATCAATTCTCCTCAAGTGGAAATCTTAAAAAACTCAATTCGGACCCTAAAGCTCCACTATCTCTTATTAAAAGCAATGGGGATTGATCCAACTCATCGCTGCGTAATGCATGTTGGGGGCAATTATAAAGAAACCGACATGTCACTCGAGCGTTTCGTTACGAATTGGATGGAGGTCCCGGCGAAAATTCAAAAAATGATTATGCTGGAAAATGACGATACATCCTTTACCCTGGAAGATACACTTTATCTCTGTGAAAAATTAAATATTCCACTTGTATTTGATTATCACCACCACTTAGCCCACCATCAAAACCCCAATTTGGAAAACAATTGGGACCGAGTGGTGCAAACTTGGAGTCATTCCCCACTCCCAATCAAAATGCATATTTCAAGTCCAAAAAGTATGGAAGCTTTTCGTCATCATTCTGACTATGTAGATATTGAAATGTTTTTTACGTTTTTAAAAGAAATAAAAGGGAGTGTTCCACAAATAGACTGTATGATTGAAGCCAAGCAAAAAGACGCAGCACTATTTAAACTAATCGAGGAAATCAAAAAGAGGGATGACGTGGAGATAATCAACGGCTCCTCATTTTATTTAAAATAAATTGGGACAGAGGACTGCCTGTACCACGGTTAGTCCTCCGCCCCATCTAGGATACTAAGTCACGCATTGAGTTGTAAATCCGTTCTACTACTTCAACACCAGCTTGTTCCCACCGGCTTTTATCGGATATATTTCCGTCCTTATCCAACGGTGTTTGGAATTGATCAAGCCCAGTCGTTGCAGTTACAAATGAGTTTTGATCGTAATCTAGCCCATAATTCACGATATGCTTTATGACATATGGCGTTCCAAATTGAATGCGAGCACTCGAGTGATCGAGCATTCCTTCAACGACAAAAAAAGGAACTCGTAAATAGATTGTTTCTCCATTTTCGCGATTTAACACGGCATCAAACTTCCCTTGATCATATTCAAAATTGCTGCAAAAACTACATCCGTGGGAATCAAAAACATCTCGAACGGCACCAAAATTGGCCATTTTTCCATCAATTACTGAATTTAACGTAATCACACTATTCACCTCATATCAACATAGTTACTATTGGTATTATTTTCAAAAAAGGAATCAAACATACATGAAGCCCAATTTTCCATAAACAAGTAGACATAACTTCAAAGATGAATTGAAAAAATGAGTAATAAGATGTTTAAGGCTTTTTATTTACATGAAAGAGGTGATGTCATGGAACAAATGTATCAGGCTGGAGATGTTGTCTATGTATTTTATCGAAATCCCCATACTCAGGATGTAGCGAATATACAAGCAGCAGCTGTTGTCAATCACCCTGAGAATCCAAATGAGTTAGCCCTGTTTCTTTATGAAACGTATTACCCACTCTCAGACGAGGTCGCCGTTTATTCCTCAGAGGAAGAAGCAAACCAAGCCTATCAGTATTACTATGGCGAAGTAACTGAGGGGACGATGGAATGAAGCCGTTTAATCCAAAGCTCATTTATTTTGAACCACAAGCGTTAGATTATCCGCTAGGAAAACAGCTCCTCGAAAAATTTGAAAAAATGGATGTTGAAATTCGGTATACCACTTCACACAACCAGGTTAGAAATTTGCCAGGTGATAATGATTTCCAAAAATACCGAGTCGCTAAATCAACACTTGTAGTCGGGATTAGAAAAACGCTAAAATTTGATACCTCTAAGCCGTCAGCAGAGTACGCAATCCCTTTTGCCACAGGGTGCATGGGTCATTGTCATTATTGCTATTTACAAACAACAATGGGATCGAAACCATATATTCGTACATATGTGAATGTCGATGAAATTCTTGAAGCAGCAGATAAGTATATGGAGGAACGCGCCCCAGAAATCACAAGGTTTGAGGCATCCTGTACTTCAGATATTGTAGGGATTGACCATTTAACACACACGCTTAAACGAGCGATTGAACACTTCGGTAAATCAGAACATGGGAAATTACGATTTGTGACAAAATTTCATCATGTCGATCACTTGCTAGACGCCGAGCATAATGGAAAAACAAGATTTCGCTTTAGTGTGAATGCGGATTATATTGTAAAAAACTTTGAGCCTGGGACATCTCCTTTAGAAAAACGAATTGAAGCTGCAGGTAAGGTTGCGAGGGCTGGGTATCCACTTGGTTTTATTGTAGCTCCTATTTATCTTCATGAAGGATGGGAAGAAGGATACTATCATATGTTTGAACGTTTAGAAGCAGAGCTACCTGAAGAAGCAAAAAAGGACCTCACCTTCGAATTCATACAACACCGGTTTACAAAACCAGCAAAAAGAGTAATCGAGAAAAACTACCCAATGACCAAACTAGAATTGGATGAAGAAAAAAGAAGATACAAATGGGGAAAATATGGAATTGGAAAGTATATATATCAAAAGGATGAAGAAGAAGATATCAAAAAACACCTGTACGCGTACATGGAAAAATTCTTCCCAAACGCAAAACTAGAATACTTCACATAAATCAAGGTAACAATACTGTGGATACTATATCCCTGGGACACGGGGACAGGTTCCTTGTCCCAAACAAAATGACAGAGGTGAAATAAATGGCAAAGCAAAATAAGAACAATAAACGAAACAGCGAAGTGGGCTCAGGCTCAAGATACCATGAAGAACATGCGAGCCATGTACCAGATTACGGGGCTAATAGCATGGATCCTAACGCAAAAAATGCTAAATAGAAAAATGAGGTGTCATACTAATGGAATATGAAGCTAGGAATGCTACGGAGGCTGCACTTCTTGATTATAAAACCGGCATAGGCACGTTCACTAAAAAAATGCCAAAACTAGCTGAACTATATAATGCGTTTACTGAAGAATGCTTTAAAGAAGGAGTCTTATCTCAAAAGCAAAAACAACTAATTGCTTTAGGCATTAGTTTATATTCGCAGGATGAATATTGTATTATCTACCACACAAAAGGCTGTTTAGATCAAGGTTGTTCCGAAGAAGAAATCCTCGAAGCCATCGGTGTAACGGCGGCGTTTGGTGGAGGAGCAGCTATGAGTCAAGCTGTAACCCTTGTTCAAGATAGTATGGATGAATTGAAACAAGTGAAGCAGTAAAGCATTTTAGTCCCAAGACAGTCTATGAGTAGACTGTCTTTTTCACTCAAAAAAACACACTAGTTTGTTTTTTGATTAGTTCGCTCTAATAAATGTCTAATCTCATCGGCATGCCGACGACTTGTATCAATCACATCCTCCGCAACCTTTTTACTTTCCTGATCAAGGTCACCTTTAACAAGCTCCTCTGAATATTCCACACCATACTTCTCTAATCCTTTTAACGCATCTTTTAAAATTTCATTTGGATGATCTGAAAGCATAGCTTTATGCATAAAACCGTGAATCGTTCCAGTAACCCCTTCACTGTTCGCAGGTACACCGTTTAAATTTTGAATACGTTCTGCAAGCTTTTGCGCATTTTGTTTGGTCTCCTGTTGAATCGATTGAAATGTTTGTTTTAATTCAGGCTCATGGAGATTTTGAATATGATGTTCAAAAGCACGAATCCCCATATATGTTCCTCTTAATAATGTATTTAGCTCTTCAACTACAATCTCTTTGTCTTTCAACAGCCCACATCCTTACTAATTAAAAATAAATATCATCCCAAATAGATTGCATTGAAGTATTGAATTTTATTCCGATTGTGCAGGTTTCGTGTTATAAGAAAAATTAAATTGGTACATGGACCTTATCATGCGTACTTGCACATCTCCCTCCCCTGGGCATAGGCTGATTATGATAATGATATGTCAGGAGGTTTATTTATGGAGGAGAATAAAGCTTCACAATCCACGCCAAAAGAATCTAGGTCCAGTTGGCATATGTGGGAAATTATTGGGGTTATTTTAGTTTTTGGATTATTGGTCCTTCTATTACTTGCTCCAAACTCAATGTCGCAGCTATTCGACACCATCATTCAAGAAGTCAAACCAGTCGTAGTTGATATTTTCCTAACGAGTGAAATAGGGATTGCGATTATTGTGAGTGTGATCGTTGGACGGATTTTAGAACGATTAGGTTTTACGGATGGGTTAATCCGACTTTTTGTCCCGATTATGAAGTGGTTCAAAATCAATCCTTCCGTCATCATTCCAAGTGTTTATAATATCCTAGGCGATATTAATGCGGCTGGAAAAATCTCTGGACCGATTTTAGTCAAAGCAAACGCGACGAAGGCTGAACAAAAAATCGCCGTCGCTACGATGATTCAATCCCCACAATCTTTTGCGACCTTCGTACTCGGACTCATTGCTCTTTCTGTTTTTGGAATTAATGCATTTCCGTTGGTGATTTTATCAATCTTTGTGCCAATTGTTATTGTCCCTTTCCTGCTCTCTAGAACATTGTACCGTGACACTAAAAAGGTAGAACTCACAGAATTGCCTCGTTTTACACCAACTACACGCTTTCTGCACACCATTTTTGCATCGGCTAAAGAAGGAGCAGAGCTTCTCTTCCTTATCATCATCCCAGCTGTAGCGGCGGTATTCTTCTTCATTGGGGCGTTAAAATTTGCGGGTGTCTGGAGCTTCATCGAAGCTGGCCTGTCTTCAAGCCTGACCTTCCTAAGTATCGAACCTGCAACAGGAATCGTCTCAGTCCTGGCTGCACCAACGCTAGCAGTTGCGCAACTTGCAGACCTCGCCGCAAATATTGATCCAAGATTAATCGTTGGTTCATTCGTTCTTGCGAATTCAGGGTTACCACTATCCGTCATATTTGGCCAGGTGCCTGTCACTTGGGCAGAATCCTCAGACCTTACCGAAAGAGAAACACTAGGAGCGGCAGTTATCGGGCTCATCATCCGTATTGCTACAGCCTGTGTACTCGGCTACTGGCTAACTCCATTTTTGGTGTGACCTCAGATGAATTATATCATTCGTGGTAAAAAGCTTGTTACGGTTTCGAATACAGGAACGATTGAAAATGGGGCGATGTTGGTTCAAGACGGGATGATTAAAGAGGTCGGATTCTGGGACGTATTAAAAAATCAATTCCCTGAAATTGATGTGATTGACTGCTCAAAACAAGTCATTACACCAGGACTTGTTGATTGCCACACTCACTTACTTGAATTTGCTCCAACCTCCCTTTATCCGGTTACCCCCGAGACCCACTTTTTAGCGGGAAAAGCAATTCTTTTTCAGGCATTATCTTCTGGAATTACAGCATTAGGGGAGCAAATTTGTGGTCATCCACTATGTGATTTTTCGGTAAAGGATTACCGTGATGCAGTTGCTGATTTCCCAATGGATATTTCGTTTGCAACGACTAGCATTTCGATTGGCTTTGAAGAGCTTGCGCATTTTACATCAATCACTGGTTCAACCCCTGTTACCCAAAAGGATCTATCATCTTCTAATCTTGTAAAAAAAATCGCTAAAAACAGCGACTACCCTGGTGAAAACATTTTTATTAATGCTACCCCAGCTAATTTTACAGAAGACGTTGTACCAAGGGCGGGTGAAATCATCTATACGGCCCAGCAGCTAAAAAAAATTGTCTCAATTTATCATGATGCAGGTAAAAAAATCGGTTGCCATGTTGCGGGTGAAGAAGGAATCGGGCTGACACTTGATGCTGGGTTTGATGTCTTACATCATGCTCACGGGATAACGGATGAACAGATTGATAAAGTGGTAGAAAATGAAGTTCAAATCGTGGCCACTCCAATGGGAGGAACCCATTTACCACCGAATTCCCCGGAGGAAATTGTAAAATTGGTACAGAGAAATATACCTGTTTCAATTTCGACAGATGCTTATTTACCACCTTATCCTGGGGTTCCATGGCTACCTTTTCAGGATCGTTCTTTACAGGGTCCTGATTCATTAATGCTTATTGCGGAACCAGTTATGAACGTATTAAAAAATACTTTCGATGAAAACCAAATACTCGCCCTACTTACCCATAACCCAGCTAGAATTCTAGGAAAAGAAAATCAGTTTGGTAGGCTGGAAACTGGACTTGAGGCAAATTTCCTTGTCGCCGAGGGAATACCAGGACTTGAGTTCTTCGAGGTCGATAAGATTAAAAAAGTGTTTTATAAAGGGATAAAAGTAATTGAACGTGGCTAAAAAATAGCGTCTGCATACATGAAGTGACCCCAAAAAGTTAGACACATTATTTACTTAAGCAGCTGTTGAGGATTGAATTCGGTATTGTACCGGACTCAATCCTTTTAGTTTTGCTTTTAAACGTATGTGATTGTAGTAATCAATATAACGTTCAAGCTCATGCTTGAA